>MFIO01000001.1:0-62849 GCA_001780775.1 Candidatus Giovannonibacteria bacterium RIFCSPLOWO2_12_FULL_43_11c
GATAGCGGATTAATTTCGATACTTTCTCAATAAACTCTTTTGGGAAGCGCAGGCGCGAGAGAATCTGATCCGACATTTTCGCCCCAACGACATCATGTCCGTAGAAAGTTGAGAATTTTCCTTCTCCGCGCTTCGTGCGCGGTTTGCCGACGTCGTGAAGCAAAGCCGCCATCCGCACATCAAGCGGCCAATTTTCTTTGACCGCGTGCTCCAAGGATTTCAAATTATGCTCCCAGACAGTATATATGTGGTGCAGATTCTGCCCGACGCCCCACCCTTCAAGTAATTCAGGCATAAATTCCTTCAAAAGCCCAGATTCGCGCAAAATTTCAATTCCACCGGAAGCCCCGTCTGCCATGATCAATTTCTGAAATTCGTCCCTTATTCTTTCTTTGGATATAAATTTCAAAAGGCCCGCGTTTTTATGGAGCGCATCTTTGGTCCTCTCTTCGATTGTAAAGCCGAGTTCAGCCGAAAAACGGACGGCGCGCATCAAGCGAAGCGCGTCTTCTTTGAACCTTTCATCTGGATCGCCAACGGCCCTTATAGCCTTATTTTTAAGGTCCTCTTCGCCGTTAACTAAGTCTATGACTTCGGGATCCGACCCCTGGATTCTATCGGGGTCGGACCCCGATATATCCATAGCCAAAGCGTTTATGGTAAAGTCGCGGCGGCCCAGATCCTCCTGCAAATCCTTGGCAAATTCGATTTTATCCGGGTGGCGCTTATCGGAATATTTGGCTTCGATTCGATACGGCGTGACCTCTATTACCGCTAGGGAAGCATCATCTGAAGAGGTTTTTACACCGACCGTTCCATATTGGTTTTCGTAGAAATTATCGGGGAAAATTGCCTGAATCTCTTCCGGTTTGGCATTCGTCGTAACATCCCAATCTTTCGGCTTTTTTCCACACACAAAATCCCTGACGCATCCGCCGACCAGATATGCTTCAAAATTATTCTCCCGAAGTTTTTTAACAACCTCGAGAACTTCATTGGGAATCTGCTTCATAAATCCTAATTTCTAATTAACTTAATTATTCTAATCAATGCGCAAACCAAAATGTCTAATTACTTTTTCCAACTTTTCGCGAAATTGCGTTAAAAATGAGGTTTAACTCCTTCGCTTCTTGCCATAGCTTCCTGACATCTACTTCTAGACCTGGGCTGGAAACAACAATCATCCGTAACCAATGCTTTGTCTCTCTCGCCTCCTTCTTACATATCCCGATTTTGTGCTTAAAATCCCTTCCGCTTTCAGCGTCATCTGCTTCGCAATAGTTCGCGCCAACGCTTGTCCCAGCCCTCACCAACTGGCTTATAAGCGGTAGGGTTACTGTGTCTTTCGGGATTTTCCTTGAAAATATAATTATCTCCTCTCCAAATTTAGCAGTTCTTTCCTCTAAATCGTACTTCTTTTGATTTCCATCCATTAGGATTTGATTAGGTCAATTAGACTAATTAGAATAATTGAAATTTGTGAGTGCCCCTGCTCCGATTCGAACGGAGAACGACTGCTTCGAAGGCAGTAATGATATCCATTTCACCACAGGGGCCTATTTTTATTATACCCTGCGAGTTAAAGTTTAGTTGCGAAATCTTTAATAGCGAGCGAGATTGCAAAAGCACCAACGACAAGCAAGGCGCCGATGATAGTCCAGAAAAAAGTAGTCTTGGCTTTGGTCAATTGTTCCTCGTTCCCCCGCGCGGATACGAAAAGGAATCCCGAATATATCATAAACACCGCGACTAACGGCAATCCTATCTTCGCCGCCGCATCCGCAATCTTCGCCATCAGATCCGCGAAAGTGTTTGATTGAATGGGATTGCAGACAGACACTTGCGGGTCGCAACCGGTATTTACTGCTTGCGCATTAATTGTTAGTGGAATTATCAAGAAAGAAACTGAAGCCAGGATAATAGTATGTGATAAAAATCTCTTCATTTCTATTTTTATAATAACATAAAAATGAAATAAAAAAGGGCGTCGAAGCTGGAATGCTCGCCGCCCTTGTTGAAAACGATAATAAGGAACTTAATCTAACAGTCTGGCTTCAAGTGTCACTGCGGTTTCTGGAATGAAACGCAATGCGCACTTGTCAGAACACGTGATCCACGGGGGACTCTGCCTTGTCATCTCGTCGACGTCTATTATAGTGGACGTCGTTTTATGGCCTGTGGCCATATCAACAAGGGTTGGGGCATCCGACGCGGATATGATTCTGACGCGGGCTCCTTTTCCAAGAAACCGCACACCTGACTTCTGAAAGGAAAACATCTTCTCTTCGCCAGGGGAAAGATGAATTCTCTCGCCGGGGACCACTGTGCCATCGGGAAGCAACCGGGGACCGGTAACCGTCTTGGGAGAGCCACCGGTTTTGTCTTTTTCTCCCAGTAAATCCTCTTTCAACTCCTTCCCGGCCGCCTTCATTTCCTTGACGAACTTACGTTCACCATAGGATTCGGCGAGCCAGTTGCTGTCAGCCAAAAACCTCCCGATCGCTTTTTGCGTGGATGGAAATATGGCGCTAAACAAAGCATAGATGAGCGTCAAAACAAAAAGTCTTCTCACCCATACCTTGCCAGACTCGCCTTTCGTCCAACCCGCCTGCCACATCGCGAAAATGCCAAGAAGCGCCACGTAAAGCAGGGTCGTTAGTTTATCTTCCCCGGTTCCGCCGATCGCCAACCCGGTCAAATTCTGGATGAATCCGACCAGTATAATGGCGACGAGGACCGACATCAGGAAAACTTTGCCCGCTTTGTACACTTTCCCAGTTGCCCCGCTCGCAGCACTAATTAGACTGTTAACGTGAGCGCTGTGAAGAATATACAAGCTCCCGAAGAAAAACAGAAACATCCACACGAAGATCTCTCCGCCAACAAAAAACTTCGCGAAGAAAACTAACACAATGGACGCTCCGAAAATTCCGAACAATTGTCCTATCGTCATGATTGCCTCCTTCTGGATTAAACCCTAAACCATCTTGCCGATATTAAGTTCCCGACTACTTCCGCTACGGCATCAATTATGCCTTCCATTGCTAACCACCAGCTCGGCCTATGAGGGATGTCGCCCGCCGCCGTCCCCGGTTCGCTTGCTGCGTGCCCAGCTCTTGGACGATCGCGTTCTGCTCGCGCCTGCCGCCTTCTCTCTACCCAAGCAGACACCTCTTCTCTTCTCGCAGCTATGCCGTAGAGAACCAGCGTCGGGAGATAGAGAAAGACAAAAACAAACCAATGCGACCAAGATGCAAGACCATAGAACGGTCTTGCTTGCGACCCAACTTGTGTCGCAGATTTACTTGCCGCCAGTTCAATGCCGAGGTTTTTCTCAAGCCTTTCGAGCTTGAAATAATTCCAGAGTTTTTTGCCAGCCGCAGTTGAAATCTCTTTCCCTTTGGCAACGGCGCTCGAAGGTTCGGCTTGGTTAAATCTTTCAACCAAACCTTCTTCGATGCCTTGCAACATCGGCTGTCCCCATCCTGTAATACTGCACCAAACTAAGAAGACTGCCGTGAGAACTGCAAGCGTGACCCACCGTCGTTCGTTTGTCCGAAAGATGCGATAGGAATCGTATCTGGCCACCCTGGAGGACGAGAGAAAAACAATTGTAAGCCAGGCCAGGAAGAAGTAGATCTCAATGATCGCGATTCCTGCTTCTCTCGAAACTTGATTCCACAATAAGATCACATTAAGTAGCAAGCCAACGCCAGCTACAATAGCCGGTATCAACATCATTTGAATCATCTTCTTTCTCCTTTCGAGTTATGGAGCCATCGTTGATAGCCAGAATCCTATAAGGATTGCGGTAACGAACAAGCTCAAGCCAATTCCGAGCCCCCAACGTTGGCTAACAGTAAGTGGCGGGGGAGGCAATACTTCGAGATAATCAAACCTTTCAGTTTTGCCCCTCACGCGCACGATAACAACGGTTCCCTCCACCTCTATAAGAAATGGTTCGTTGACCCTTCCGTGAGCATCCGTAGTAAACTCCCTCGGATATTCGTATTCAGTCGGAATAGAAACCGTCACGCTTACAGGCACTCCGGCTACAGGCTGTCCGTCGTCGTTTTGAACGAAAACATTTAACCTGTAATTCCCGCGTGTGCCGGGAAACGAAATCGCCGGCTCGCCGAGTTTTTGAGGCGTCGGCAAGCCTTTCTGACGAGATTCCCGAATCTCCGCAAGAAGTTTTTCCTCATCGTGCAAGACCTGAACCACCCCTGGCTTCTTTCTTGCCTCACGGATTTTTTTCAGTGATTCCGCGCTTTCAGCCCGCGCCTTATCATCCTCGGCTTTTTTCTTGGCCTTGGAAGCCGATATTGGTTTTTCCGGAACCACAACCTCAACCTCGTCGTGAACATCCGGATCACTTTCCAGCGAAGCAGTCGTTGTAAAAACGCCCTGCCTATCAGTCGAAAGTCTTAAGAAAGCCATGCCTTTATTGTCAACTTGTTTCCGATGCCCTCCTGGGTCAAAGGTGATAAACTCTCCCTCTGGGAAGACGACGCTCTTCCTACGAGTAACTATTCGAGCCGTAAGCTCGTAATAAGCTTTGTCTCCAACCCAAGTTGCCTTGGTCGCTGTTACCTGAATTCTGTAGTCCGTCATTTTACCCTTTTTCCTTTCTTTATTTCAAAGAATCGCTAAATCCGGCATAAAAAATTTACCGAATCATTTGTTCACTATTATACGGCAAAATTAAACTTTAGTCAAGTTTTAGAAATAGCCCTTAAAGCGTTGAAAAATAAGCCTATTTTCGCCTTTTGCCGTGGAATGCCTTATGAATTTCGCGCAGTGATTTATCTGTGACGTGCGTGTAGACTTGGGTCGTTGAGATGTTGGAATGGCCCAAAAGCGCCTGAACTGATCGCAAATCTGCGCCATTTATAAGCAAATCTGTCGCGAACATGTGTCGCAAAACGTGCGGAGTCACTTTTTTCGAAATTCCAGCTTTAATCGCGTAGTATTTCAAAATTCTTTCGATTGAGCGGGAGGTTAATCTGGAGGTTTCTTTAGAATTTATCCCATAGCTGACAAACATCGCCTCAGCCATATCCCGTCTTTTATCTAAATATTCCTTGATTGCTTTTTTCGCGGAAGGGGAGAGAAAAACAACCCGGACTTTCTCTCCTTTCCCGCGGACTGAAAATTCATCCTTAGACAAATCAACCGAATCGCGGTCGAGTGAAGTCAATTCCGAGACGCGAAGGCCGGTTGAGAATAGAAGTTCCAAAATCGCGCGGTCGCGGAGAACCCTTAAGTTTCCGAAGTTCGACTTCGGAGAGCCTTGAAGTCGAACTTCTTGGGGCGCCCTTAAAAGCCGCTCCAGCTCTTCTATAGTAATTAAATCCAAATCGCGCTCGGGAGCTTTCGCGAGCAAAATTCTTTCAGGCGAGAGCGACTCAATGCCGCGCCAAGCGAGATACTTTAAGAAATTCCTAAGCGCGATCAAGTGATAATTCTGGGTGCGCTTTTTTAGGCCTTTGCGATTCAAATATAGGCGGTATTTCCGGACGAGTTCGTCATCTATTCCGGAAATCGAAGAAATCTTCGCAAAATCAAAAAATCTCTTAAGATAGCAGTCGTAATTCTCGACTGTCTTAAGAGAGCGCCCGCGCTCGATCTCGAGATATTCCAAATATTGCCGATGAAATTCTTTTAAGCTCATATAAGTATTGTGCGACATGAATCCGTATTGTCAAAAAATGAAAATCATGCTAAGCTTCAAAAATGCTGAAAAGCAAGGAAAAGGAGAAAATAATAGAGAAATTTAAGACGAGTGAAAAAGACACCGGCTCGGCTGCGGTTCAGGCAGCGATTTTGACGGAGGAAATTAAGCGCTTAACGGAGCACTTGAAAACGCACCGCAAAGACAAACATTCGAGGCGCGGCCTTTTGCAGATGGTTTCTAAAAGAAAAAAGCTTTTGGACTATATTTCGAAGAACAACCAAGCGGCATACATAGATGTAACCAAAAAACTCGGATTAAAATCTAAAATTTAAAGTGACAAATATTATAAAACATAAAAACCAGCGCGTCGCTGTTTTTATAGACGCGCAAAACATGTATCATTCCGCGAAAAGTCTTTTCGGCGGAAGAGTCAATTTTAAGGAGCTTTTGAAAACGGCAGTCGCAGGGAGACAACTGATCCGCGCTTTTGGATATGTAATCAGGACGAAAACTGGAGAAGAAAAGCCGTTTATCGACGCGCTTTTGAGTTTGGGAATCGAGTCCAGGGAAAAAGATCTGCAAGAATTTTTTGGAGGAGCGAAAAAGGCGGATTGGGACGTCGGCATCGCGGTTGACGCGATTCGAACAATGGAGATCGTCGACGCGATTGTTATTGCGTCTGGGGACGGGGATTTTATTCCTCTTGTTCAATATTTGCAAAATCAGGGAAGGAGAGTTGAGGTGATGGCATTCGGGCCTTCCGCTTCCGGAAAACTCCGAGAAGTCGCCGACGAGTTCATCGATCTCGCGGAAGATCCGGGAAAATATATATTGAAAAGATAGTTTTCTAAATTCGAGATGATTTACCGAATTCGCCCTCATGCGGAAAAAAGGATGAAAGAACGAACTATCTCGAAAATTCTTCTTGAAGAAGCACTACGCAAACCAACAAAAATCATGTATGATACGGGCAGAAATAGGACATTGATTAAGAAACTATATTACAAAGATTCAAAAGAAAGATTGTTGCTTATTGCCTGCGAACAAACCGGCAATGTTCTCTATATAATTACGGTTATTGATACATCTAAGATTAAGAAGTATTTGTAAAATATGAATAAGAAAAAAATAAAAATTGAATACGACAAGGGAAGTAGGGTGCTTTCCGTCGAAATGGGCAAGGTTAAAAGCGTTGATTCCGATATTCAGGGAAACGTAGTGATTGATTATGATAAAAACGGCGACGTCGCGCGGATAAATCTCTATGATTTCAGCTTCGCCGATTTCCGCGACAATCAAAAAGCACTTAAGAGTTTTTCTAAAAATTCCGAAGTTCAGTTGGTGGCTAAGTAAGGTTATCATCAAATAAAAAAGCCCGGAAGGTGTGAAGTTCCTTCCGAGCTCATTCGGTGGAATAGGTCATGCCAGCTGGCGAAAATAAAGTACGGAAAGCATGGTGATTAGCGTGACCATTGCCGCTGCACCATTGCTCCACAAAAGCGGACAATCGCGCAAGAAGAAGCCATGCAGAGCGAACCCGGTCTGAATTGCTGTGAGCAAGGAGAGCGTCAGCACCGATATGCCCTCGGTGAGGCCACTTGTCCAAACGCTTGTAAGCTGCGGGAGCATGAAACACGGATTTACGATGCCCACGAGCCAGATAATCCTCGGCCAGCGGATGATTTCTGCCAGTTTTTCTCTAGCCATGAAAGACCTCCTTTTTCATTGAAAATACTACAATAAATTTTCGAAAATATCAAGGGTCTTTACTTAAAACCTAAAAAAGCTTACTATAGAAGATTATTAGTAACAAGGTGGTCTTTGGATAAATAGTCCGTTCTAAAAAGCGGCCTAAAATCTGAAGGTCATACACAAATAGATGAATTCAAAAAAATTTACGACAGAATTCAGCGGTAAGGAGCTTACCGTTGAATTTACGGATTTAGCGGAGCAAGCTCACGGATCCGCGATGGTCCGCCTTGGAGATACCGTAGTCTTTGCGACAGCGGTGATGTCGCAGGAGAAAAGAGAAGGGATAGATTATTTTCCTCTCTCAGTTGATTTTGAAGAAAGATTCTACGCGGCGGGGAAAATTCTCGGCTCGCGCTATGTTCGCAGAGAGGGCAGGCCATCGGAGGAAGCGGTTTTAGTTTCGCGCTTAATCGATCGCGGCCTGCGCCCTCTTTTCAACCACAAAATCAGAAACGAGGTGCATGTCGTAGCACTCTGTTTGTCAGTTGATCAGGAAAATGAACCGGACATTCCCGCGATCTTGGCCGCATCTTTAGCGCTTGGAACTTCTTCGATTCCGTGGGACGGGCCAATCGGAGTTACGCGCGTCGGAAAAATCGACGGAAAACTTGTTTTAAACCCAATTCGACCTGAACTCGAAAAATCCGATCTGGATATGGTTGTCTGCGGCAAAGATGGAAAAATAAATATGGTGGAGGCGGGAGCGAGAGAAGTTCCGGAAGAAGAAATGCTTGAGGCTCTGGCATTCGCGCAAAAAGAGATAAATAAAATAGAAGAATTCCAGAAAAAAATTATAAAGGAGGTTGGAAAAGAGAAGATAATGCCCGAATTGAAAGACGAGCCAAAAAAAATTTCAGAGATTTTTGAAAAAGATTTTCGCGAAAAACTGGAGAAAGCAATTTACGTAAAAGATAAAAAAGAGAGAAATTCAAACCTCTTTAAGTTAAAGGGGGGCTGGGATAAAGCGATTGAAGAGAGCGTGGGCGCGGATTACTCCAGCGTTTCGGACGGCTTTTACGAGGAAAAAATCGACGAAATTGTGCATAAAAATATCCTTGAGAAAAATTTGAGGCCGGACGGACGTGGGCTTAAAGAGCTTCGTAAACTTTGGGCTGGAATCGGAATAGTTCCGAGAACTCACGGCTCTGGACTATTCTACCGCGGAGAGACGCATGTTTTGTCGCTCGTAACTCTGGGCGGCCCGGGAGATACTCTTCTTATCGAGGGGATGAGTATTTCAACAAAAAAAAGATTTATACATCATTATAATTTCCCTCCATTTGCTCCCGGCGAGACGGGGAGGATGGGTGGCCCGGGAAGGCGCGAGATCGGGCACGGAGCGCTTGCAGAGCGAGCGCTTCTTCCGGTAATCCCCGAGGTTAGCGAATTTCCTTACGTAATCCGACTCGTATCCGAAGTTATGTCTTCAAACGGATCAACTTCCATGGCATCAACTTGCGCATCAGTTTTGGCTATGATGGACGCCGGAGTTCCGATAAAACGTCCTGTTGCGGGAATCGCTATGGGACTTATTCTTTCCGCGGACGGAAAAAAATTCAAAGTCTTGACGGATATTCAAGGGCCAGAGGATCACTACGGCGACATGGATTTCAAATCCGCAGGGACTCAAAAGGGTGTTACAGCGGTTCAGATGGATGTCAAAATTTCTGGAGTCACAGCGGAAATGCTCAAGGAAACGCTTTTTGACGCGAGAGACGCGAGAATGAAAATTATGGCAGTTATGGCAGGTGCGATAGAGAAACCAAGAACCGAGCTCTCCAAATTCGCTCCAAGAATACTTACAGTCAAAATAAATCCGGACAGAATACGCGACTTGATCGGCCCAGGCGGCAAAATGATAAATTCCATAATCGACGAAACCGGAGCTACGGTTGATGTCGAACAGGACGGGACTGTGTTCATAACAGGCTCGGCCGAGGGAAGCGAGAAAGCTCTCGCTAAAGTTAAAGAAGTTACGCATGAGTTTGAAGTCGGGGAAACTCTCGAGGGAACAGTTTCGCGCATTTTTGATTTCGGCGCAATGGTGGAAATCGCTCCAAAACAGGAAGGCTTGGTTCATATATCGGAGCTTGCCACATTCAGAGTGGAGAGAGTCACGGACGTGGTAGACGTCGGCGATAAAGTACCGGTCAAAATAAAAAGTATTGATGAACTCGGAAGAATTAACCTCTCAATTAAAGACGTGGGGGAATTAAAACCCAAAGTTCGGGAGGCGGGGTGGTCGCCTAAAGAAGACCATTCGCACAATCAAAGAGGGGAAAGAGGAAGTCGTTTCAGAAGATAATTTTATGAAAATATTTCTGGGAATTTTATTTTTAATTTTTATAACTTGGGGCGGATGGTATGTTTATAAAAATTTTCTTTTTCCAGAACCTTCGAAACCCGTTGATGAAGATGTTCCAAAAAAACTCATAAACGCCCAAGAAAGAATAATCAGGCTCGAATCAAATTCCGAAATATCAAAAGATATAAACGATATAAAAAAATTGCCAAATGATAGCTTCGAGGTCATTTTTTTTTCCGCTGATAATGAGGGGGCGAGGCACTTTCTCACACCGATGGAATTTTTTTTGGCTGGGGAAATGCATCCGCCGCAAGTATTATTATCATCCGTCATTAATTATAACTTCGGCTTAGTTGGCGGGGAAACAAAAAATTATCCATTTTTGATATTGGATATCGAGTCCGCCGAAGAAGCCAGAGCGGGGATTACGGAATGGGAAAAAAACATGCCGAAAGAATTATCCGGAATTTTCGCTGATCTGGAAAATATGAAGACTGAAGGAAAAGATTCCTTTCATGATCAAGTCATAAAGAACCAAACCGCTCGGATTTTCGAATCCAGTGGAAATAAAATTGTCTACACTTTTTATAATCAAAGGCTTTTAATAATCGCGCCATCCGTGGAAGCTTTCAGCGCGATAATATCCAGATACGCCGTATTCCCGCCCAACTAGGGGTTGCTTTCTGCCAGAGATTTTCATAACATATGCCAATGGTTTGGGATAAATATAAAGCGTCTTTGCTCGAAGAAAAATCCAAATTAGAAAAGGAGCTTTCTTTGATTGCTCGGAAAAATCCGGAACATCCCGGCGAATGGGAAGTAAAAGCGCCGGACATGAACCCCATGGTCTCTGACCAATCGGAATTGGCAGACATGTTCGAGGAATTGGAAATACAGACGGGGCTCGAGGTGCAACTCGAAGAAAGATTAAAGCATGTAACCGGTGCCTTAAAAAGAATTGAAGAAAATAGCTACGGAAAATGCTCGGTATGCGGAAAAAATATTGAGGAAAAAAGGCTCGACGCGAACCCGTTCGCTGAAACTTGCATCAAACACATGGAAGCATATATATGAGCGCTACTAAGACACATTCGGCTGAAATTTTAGGCCTAGGAGGAGAAATTATTGATGTTGAAGTTGATCTCTCCCCAGGCCTTTTTCATTTCTCCATTGTAGGACTTCCCGACAAAGCCGTGGAGGAAGCCAAAGAAAGAGTTTCCTCGGCGATAAAAAATACCGGTTTGCGCCATCCTCAAAAAAAGAACCAGAGGGTTGTGGTATCGCTCGCTCCAGCGGACCTGAAAAAAGAAGGTCCGCTTTTTGATCTAGCGATAGCTATTGGTTATCTCATGGCATCGAAACAGATCGAGTTTGATTCTTCTAAAAAACTATTCTTGGGGGAACTCGCCCTAGACGGATCTTTGCGGAAAATTAAAGGGGCGCTTTCGCTTGTGATGGCGGCGAAGGAAGCCGGGTTTGAAGAAATAATTTTGCCGAAAGAAAACGCACCAGAGGCAAGTCTAGTAGATGGAATTTGCACATATGGAATGAGAAACCTGTCTCAAGTTCTGAAATATCTAAGAGGAGAAGAGAAAATCGAACCCCATGCTAAAATCGAGATAGAAAATGAAAATTTGTACTCGCTCGACTTCGGAGAAATTAAAGGACAGGAGACGGCAAAGCGTGGGTTAGCGCTAGCCGCGGCTGGGGCGCATCACGTGCTGATGGTCGGGCCTCCGGGAACAGGCAAAACCATGCTTGCCCGCGCTCTTCCTTCCATTCTTCCACCAATGAGTTTTGAAGAAATTTTGGAAGTTACTAAAATTCATTCTGTTTCCGGAAATCTGAAAAAGCCTTATGTATCAGAGCGTCCGTTCAGAAATCCTCACCATACCGCATCATATGTCGCGCTCGTCGGCGGGGGACAAACCCCAAGACCCGGCGAAATCACTCTCGCACATCGAGGCGTTTTGTTTTTGGATGAGTTTCCGGAATTCGAAAGAAGAGTTTTGGAAGCGCTACGACAGCCGTTAGAGGACGGCGAGATAACAGTGTCGCGGGCAAAAGGAACGATAACTTTCCCTGCAAGATCTCTTACGGTATTCGCGATGAACCCGTGCCCTTGTGGGAATTATGGATCGGATAAAAAGCCTTGCCTCTGCACCACGCAGACTTTGTACCGTTATCAAAGAAAGGTTTCTGGACCAATCGCGGACAGAATCGATATCTGGCTTGAGGTGCCGCATTTTGAACATGAAAAAATGAGCCTTAAATCCAAGCAGGAAAGCGATGCTCTGCGAAAACAGGTTATTCAAGCGAGAGAAATCCAAAATAAAAGATTCGTAAAACGCGACATTTCTTTGAATTCACATATGCGTCCAAAAGATCTCGAAGAATTTGCGCCATTGTCTTCCGAGACGCAAGAAATAATGCATACGGCAGCGAAAAAACTGGACCTATCCGCCCGCGCCTACCACCGCGTCATCAAGCTCGCCCGCACTATCGCGGATTTCGAAGGCGCGCGTGACATCAAAAAAGAACATATTTTAGAAGCCATCCAATACCGCCCCCGCAAAAACTTTTTCGTCTACGAAACGTAAGAAAGAAAATTGTGATTAAAACGGATTTCTGGCACCGCGGACTTCGAAATGCACATGGCAGCCGGTGGAAAGGCCGGTTGAGCCGATATACCCGATGACTTGCCCTTGGACAATATGGAATCCTGGGGCCGTTATTATCAAACTCATATGCGCATAGAGAGTCTGCGTGCCGTTGGGGTGGGAAATCGCGACATACTGTCCGTAACCGCTGTTCCATCCTTGTGATTTGGATATAATTACGTCTCCATCTGCTGCGGCCATTATCGGAGTCCCGCAAGAATTAGCTAGATCAACCCCATTATATCCATGTATTCCCTGCGATCTGACTCCGCCAGCTATCGGCCTAATATAATATCCCGCATACAAAGGTCCTGAAACCCTAGCCGCTCTTGAAGGCGAGGTATTCGAAGTCGTCTTAGCAAGTTCGGATGCTTCGCCGTTAGGAATTATCAATGTTGAGCCTGCTTCCAGAGAAGAAGTTGAGCTTAATCCATTAAAACTTAAAATCTCTTCCAAATCTCCTCCAAATTTTTTAGCAATGCTCTTGACTGTATCTCCTTTCTTAACCGCGTATTGAATGCCGGTTATCGGCAAAATAACTAATATCTGTCCCGGACTTATAACGCTCCTGTTATTCAATTCATTCGCCCAACGGATGGTGTTGGCGGAAACCCCGAATACCTTCGCAATATCCGATATTGTGTCTCCATCCCGCACAACATAAAGGCTTATTTTATCAGATTTATATTCAACAACATCCGCAATTGTCCCCAGTGGACCAGTTATGGAAAGGAGGGCTGAATCTTGGACAATATTTATGCTCCCGCCTCCTATTCCATCCAGAAGATTTAAACTAAGAGGCGCTACAAGTATCGGAATTGTCTGAGACGTCCCTATACTGGACGCGGATTCATTGGTTTTGCCCAAAATTTTCTCAAAAAAATCAAAAAACTTCGCGTCCACCTGACTAAAGCTTACTAAAAAGGAAATTAAAAAAGAAGCAAGAATTATCTTTTCTTTCTTTTCTGCCAAAGAGAAAAAAACGCGCTTGGCTTTGATTAAAATATTGTTTTGGTTTGAAGTCTAATTAAAAGATAGCAACCACGACCATCAATTTAGAATAAAAAATCTGAAGCTATCTTGTTAATATTTTACAATTTAAAAGAGAGCGGGTCAATGATTTTTCCCAGATTTTATCCCCAGCAAAAATAAGAAATATTTTAGAAAAAAATGTCAAAAACCCTTATTTTATAAGTAAAAATTGGAGAACTCTTTCTTGCATGTTATCTTGAATTGATGTCTAAAAAATATGACACTTTTACCCCTAATCAATCGCAGAAGGAAGCAATATTGACACAATCCGGACCGGTATTGATAGTTGCCGGGGCCGGATCAGGTAAAACGATGGTTTTGACTCATCGCATCTCACATCTAATTGAATGGGGAGTCAAGTCCGATTCAATTTTGGCAATAACTTTCACAAATAAGGCCGCGGACGAGATGAAAAACCGCGTTTTTTCCCTGCTTCGAGAAAAACAGGGCTTTTCGTCTCCGTGGATCGGCACATTCCACAGTTTTTGCGTATTTATATTGAGAAGCTCCGGA
Source organism: Candidatus Giovannonibacteria bacterium RIFCSPLOWO2_12_FULL_43_11c (assembly GCA_001780775.1). GTDB lineage: Bacteria > Patescibacteriota > Minisyncoccia > JACPKW01 > UBA11713 > 2-01-FULL-46-13. Next base: position 13,940 of record MFIO01000001.1, read on the forward strand.
GGAGCTATCGGGATCAATAAAAACTTCTCCATTTTGGATGAGGAAGACAGTCTTTCCGTGATTAAAGAAATTATGAAAGAATTCTCCCTTGATCCTAAGAAATTCGAACCAAGAAAAATCCGAAATATAATATCGAGAAGAAAAAATGAGATGCAGAACCCGAAGTCCGACTTCGGAGAGCCCTTGAAGTCGGACTTCGGGAGAATGCTATTCGAAATTTGGAGAAAATACGAGGAGAGGCTCCTGAAAATGAAAGCTTTGGATTTTGACGATCTATTGCTGAAAACGGTCGTACTTTTCACCAAGCATCCGGACATTCTCCGTGATTGGCAGGAAAAATTTAAATATGTCCATGTTGACGAATATCAGGATACGAATTTAGTCCAGTATCACTTGGTTAAATTGCTCGCGGAAAAATATCGAAACATATGCGTCGTCGGAGATATAGATCAGGCGATATATTCCTGGCGCGGGGCGGATTTCAGGAATATTCTACATTTTGAGCGCGACTGGCCAGACGCGAAAATAATCACACTTGAAGAAAATTATCGTTCGACAAAACTTATTTTGGACGCGGCAAATGCTATAATCGTAAAAAATAAAGCACGATTACCAAAAAATCTTTACTCGAAAAAAATGTCCGGGCCAAAAATTACGCTTTTCGAAGGCGCAAACGAGGAGGAGGAAGCGAAGTTGATATCAGAAATGTCGAGAGAGATGATCCGCGGAGGAATAAATCCTAGGGACATCGCGGTTTTATACCGAACAAATTTTCAATCGAGGATTATCGAAGAAAAAATGCTTGCTGAAAACATTTCTTATCAGGTCATCGGGGTAAAATTTTACGAGCGCAAAGAAATTAAAGACACGCTCGCGTATTTAAAAGTGTCGTTGAATAGAGAAGATATGCTGTCGCTCAAAAGAATCATCAACTTTCCGCCGAGAGGAATTGGGAAAGTTCTTTTGGCAAAAATTCTTGGCGGCCTGCCTGCGCAGGCAGACGCAGAGTTAAACTTAAAAGAGAATGCGAAGAAAGACGAACTTTTTAGACTTTTGGATGAAATAAAGGAAAATCTGGAAACAGAGAAAGCAAATGAAGCGATAAAACTCGTGATAAAAAAATCTGGCCTTGAGAATTATTTCGACGATGGAACCGAAGAAGGAGAAATTAGACTTTCCAATATTCGAGAGCTTGTCACGCTTGCTAAAAGGTATGATATTTTTAATCCACCTGAAGGAATATTGAAACTTTTGGAAGACGCCGCGCTTATGTCCGACCAGGACACTATAAAAAAAGAAGAAAATTCCGTTAAGCTTATGACGGTGCATGCGGCAAAAGGACTTGAATTTAAAGTGGTTTTTGTCGCCGGGCTTGAGGAGGGGCTTTTTCCTCACGCGGGCTTGGACGCCGCCCGCCTCGATGACGAATCGAGGCAGGAAGAAGAACGCCGGCTTTTTTATGTCGCACTCACGCGGGCGAAGGAAAAAATTTTTCTCTCATACGCTATTTTTAGGACGATATTCGGCGAGAGAAGAATAAATATGCCGTCGAAATTTATTTCAGATATCCCTGAGGACCTGCTCGAACACGGGGATGAAGCCGTTATAATATTGGAATAAGAAATTAAGAATTATGATAAAAAAATATCTGGGACAAAATTTTCTCAAAAATAAAAAAATCTTGGACGAAATTGTCCGCATTGGCGAAGTTTCAAAAGAGGATACCGTTTTGGAAGTCGGCCCCGGGCACGGAGAATTAACTGAACTCTTGGCAAAGATGGCTAAGAAGGTTATTGCAGTTGAGAAAGATAAAGATTTAATTCCTCTTCTCCGAGAAAAATTTTCCTCAAACAAGAGAGTGAAAATAATTCATGAAGATATTCTTGAATTTGAAAATTTAAAATTACAAATTACAAATTACAAAATCGTCGCAAATATTCCCTACTACATCACTTCGCGCTTTTTACGCACCTATTTGTCCGATACTCGGTGTCGGCCATTGATGATCGTCCTTACGGTCCAATACGAGGTCGCAAAAAGAATTTCGGCGAAGCCTCCGGATATGAACCTCCTTGCTTTGTCAGCACAGGCATATGGAAAAGTTGAATTCGTCCGAAAAGTCTCTCGGGGAAATTTCAGCCCGGCCCCGAAAGTTGATTCCGCGATAATAAAAATTTCAGAAATATCGGATAAATTTTTCAGAAAAAATAGGGTCAAGGAAAAGAAGTTTTTTGAAATTCTGCGCCAAGCTTTCCAGCAAAAGCGCAAAATGCTCCGTCATTCTTTATCCCCGAAGTTCGACTTCAAGGAACTCCGAAGTCGAACTTCGGAAAACTTCGGAACAAAACGGCCGGAGGAACTTTCGCTCGAAGATTGGGTAAAACTTTCGGAATCTATTGAGATCCGACCTCGATAGACATAGACACCTCGATAGACAATCGCTACTTAATCGGAGATTGGCTGCAAAATCCGGTATTATTCCAAGCGCTGCCGTCAAAGGGATTTTTGAAGGCGAGAGTGCTCATAATCGTATTTATTATCACCCAAGCCCCGAAGGCGATTACGAATCCGATTACCGCGGATACTAGAATACTTCTACCTTTAGTAATTTTCTCCTCGGAGCCTCCCGAAGTCAGCCAGAAAAATCCAGCGGCAAGAAGGGCTACGACCAAAAGCGGAGTCGCGATGCCCCAAAGCAGAAGATCTATTATATTATGCGCGAGAGTATATAGGTCGCAGACTTGGCAAGGGTGATCTGCTGGAGCTTTTGTACTTCCGCATGGCACGAGTTGCGTGGGGACGCCGACATGCGCAGAGACAAGGGCTGGTGCGAAGAAAAAGAAAAGCACCAGAAACACCCATAAAATTGGCAATAAAGTCTTATCCATAATTATATTGTAATCTATAAAAAAATATCAAGAAATTAATTGCATCCGCAAGATGGACTAGCATTTGCATGAACGTGGTCAATATCCACAACATTACAAGTGCCAATGAATCTTATCGAGCCAGCTTCGCAGAAAGCACCCGTAGCTCCGCAGCTGGTAGCTAAGTTTCTCAATTTATCCCAATTTTGGGCGGATCTGCTAGGATCTCCTCGGATTCCCTGAAGTGAAAAGTCCGCCGCATTACCCGTGCCGTTACAACGCGTCCCACCATAGTGGCAGGAAATACTGGGTATACTCAGATCGCAGGTGTGCGATCCCTTATTTAACTGATTTGGTTGGGGTTGAATCACCGACAACCCCTGCGCGGCCGCACCGGACATAACACAATTCACCAACGCCTGAGTTTGCGCAGATATATTGTCCGCCGAACACTTCAATCCGGTTGGCGTCGGGGTTGGGCTTGGAGTCACGCCAGGAGTTGGAGTTGTAGATGGTGTGGGCGTGGGCGTTGGAGAAGTTGTTCCGCCGCCCCCCTCATAACACCCGCAGATTCCGGTTTGCGGATCCCAAATCGCGGGAAGTCCCGGACACGCCCTATTTAAGCATCCTAGATTTACGCAACGGCACCCTCCGTTTCCGCAGTCGTTTACAAAACTTCTGCACCTACTACCGGTAATTCCGCAATTGCAGCAGGGCGCCGATCTTTGAGATCCGCGAATAAGATTTGGGGTACCTTCTCTATAGCAGGGATTGATACTATATGCGGCCTCCGCTGTTTTTATAAATATCTCGCGAATTTGAGACAAGCTTAATTTACTTGAGGCCTTTTGGTAAGCCGTTTTTTGGCGATAAGTAAAATAAATTTTTTCAAAAATGGAGGAATTTTTACTTATTGATTTTACCGCAATAAGCTCCTCTTTCCATAACTTTGGCAAAATGACACGGTAAGACACGCGATATTTATCAATATCATCTTTCGTTAAACCATCACCTTCAATTCCAATCATTAAGTATTCTAAATAATCAGCATACTTATCCTGAAGCGCTATTGTGTCGGCCATCGTATCTAATTTATAAATTTCGTTCGATTTCAAGAATCCTATATCTATCATGCCTTGATTAATTTCTCTCAAAACGCTTTTATAATCTTCCGTATAACCGAAAGTGAAAATTTCTTGCTCGGTTACTGTCGCTGATTGCGGCGAGGTAGATGGATTTTGGAATATAGACGGCGCGCTTTGCGAAGATTCTGACGAATTTTGCGAAACAGAGTTGTTTTGATTGAAAGTTGAAGAAATAGCTTCGCCAAATGCTTCTATTGCTGGGGTTATGAAATCCTCCCTTGTTGAATAACTATTTCCAGAAGATTTATTCTCATTAAAAATTTTTGCCGCCACGGGAAATTCTTGCTTGGCAGATTTGGGCAGAGCAGGGAGAGAGATTAGGACGTAAACAACAAATCCGGCCACGGCAAGTGAAGTCAAAATCATGATCCAAATCAGTTTTCTCCGGTTATCCGGCATATATCCCTAATTATTACACAATTTGCCTATGGTTTATGCACAAATTCCTCACAAATTACACACTATAATAAAGTAGGGTGACGAAACTATTTAGCCCAAGATTTATAGTTGCCATTTTTGCAGTGCCCATTATAGGCATCTTAGCTTTGTTTTGGTATTTTTCGCTACAAGGCGCACTTAAATATGAACGAGCTTCGGACTCTGTTCCCAGCCAGCAAGCTAATCTCACTGAAAATTTCTCAAAAGTCTTTATAGATAGATTTGGCGATAAAATCGTAAAAGGGGAGGATCTCTCCAAAATCTCTCCGGAAGAGATAAGCGCAACTTCCAAAGAAATAATCCCGTTTGAAAAAATTGTCGGCGAGATTCCTGTAGCGACTAAGGGCGATATTGCCATCATTGATGAAAATCGCCCTGAAGCCGTAAAAAATTATTTCAATTCGCTATACGGAGTATACGAAAAAACATTTCTTGTAATTCAGGTTGATGATGTCGAGATTTTATCTGAAGCCCTTTCCGAAAATAATTTTTCCAAACTTTCCCAAATCGATAAAATCATTGCCGCGTTCGATAAAAGCTTTGAAGAAGTAAAAAATATTCCTGTGCCCAGGAGCCAGGAAAATTTTGCTGTCCAAGAGCTTAATTATCTTCTGCGTTCCAAGAAATTCGTCGAGTTTATCCGCAATGTAGACAAAGATCCGCTGGCGGCGCTTCTGGCTTTAAAAGAGCGGCTCTTGTTGATGGACGAGGTTCGGAGTTTTCATAAAAAAACGTTCGGAGATCTTCTCGCGGCGGGGATTAAATTTTCTCCGGAAGAAGGAGGGTATAAATTTTTTAAATGATTATGATCTGGATTTTCGCAATAATAACTTTTCTCATAACGCCTGGCTTGGCCTATGCCGATGTTCCTGTGTTTGACGGGACAACTCACACAATTCTTCGAGAAACCAAACAATTAATCGACGAGAGAACGAGTATCTTAAACCAAATGATTGCCGGGATTTTCAGGAAAGAAATCGGCATCAGTAAATCCGGAGCCGCAGAGGATCCTGCAATTCAAGAGATTATTGATGCCGTGAAAGCAGGCAAGAAAGCTCCTTGCGAGGCTCTGGGCAACTCGCTGGACTGCATGGCGTCCAAAATCACCGCGCAATCAATGCGAAATCTTGCCGCTCAATACCAAGACCGTCTGGAAGGCGTTAAGGCCGATGATCAAGGCGTAAAAACTCCAATCGCAGAGCCCGACGGCGATCCCGCAAATACATTCACGGACGGCAAATTCTATGTGTCAGATTATGGGCAATACTATGCAAATGTGGCAACTAACGAGCGTGAGATCTTTTTGGAAAGCACTCTTGGGGACGACGATCCCCTTCAGATAAAAGAAAATCTTGCGCCTCACCTTAAAGATAGTATTCCTCAATTGGTGAGCAAATCTCTGAAAACAGAGGACTTTGAAGCACAAGTAAAAAGCACTATGCCTGCCGGTTCGGAGGGATTCATAGATGATTTTACGCAAGGCGGCTACGAGGCTTGGGGAGCTCTCATATCCCCGCAAAATAGCCCCGCGTTTGTTTATCTTAGTTTCCTTGATGAAGAACAAACAAGAGAGCAAGCTGCTCTCGCAATCGCCCAAGAAGAATTAAATTCTCCGGGAATTATCCCAACCAAAGATTGCGATTATACTGACCAAGATGGGAAGAAGCTAATAGGAAACTGCAAAATTACAAATCCCGCAGGCCAGAATGTTACAGCTTTTGGACAAATTCCCATTGTTGACCGCGAAAGAGCAGGTGTAGGGGACGAATTGAGCGATATCCAAGAAGTCGAACCCAAGCCAGGAGAAGGCGAAAATGTTTTTATCGGGCCTGATACGGTAGTGCTTGGAAACGAAGCTACAAGAAATAACGCATCTCTTTATGATATAGACCAACTTATTAGTCTGGCATCAAGGCTTATCGCATCCCTTTTTAGTAATACTATTAAGCCTAAGCCGACTCCGACCCCTACCCTGACCCCCACTCCTACGCCACCATCAAATTCCGTCACAATAAATTCTCCTAAAAACGGGGAGTTCGTCAAAGGCAATAAAGTAATTTCTGTGGATTCCACAGTTCCGGGCACCGCCGCAGTCCAATTCAAAGTTGACGGAGTTAATTTCGGCGCTCCGGTAACCGGTAGCGGCCCGTATACAATTACTCTCAACACTGACACGCTTACGGAAGGCGCTCACATAATAACGGCAACTGCCCTTAATTCAAACAATGTAGCTATCAAAACAGGCGACCCGATCACAATAACTGTGGACCGGACAGCGCCTGCGATAAGCGGCTTGAATACATCCGATAACAACTTAAACATACAAGGAAATACAAATATAACCGTAAACGCGGCGGATGCTGGAACCCAAAACTTAGTCGCGGTGGAGTTTTTCCTGAATGGAATTTCGATCGGCGCCGGAACACTGCAAAACGGCCTCCAACGCTTGCAAAATTGGGATTCGACAGCGTTTGGAAACGGAACCTACGAGCTAAGCGCGGTCGCGACGGATAGGGCGGGGAATAAGAACGAAATTAATACGCCAATTGCGATAGTAATAAATAACTGATATGGAAGCAATATTTTCCAAAAAATTTCTGGCAGGATTGCTGATTATATCCATCCTAAGTTTGACCCTGCCATTCCATCAGGCTCATGCTGTGTCGTTAAAAGATTTGTTTACCGGGGGCGCGAAAGTTGTCAAAGCCGCGCCCAGCGTCTTAAAAGGCGCGGGCAAAGTGGCTCTTGGATTTGTTATAACAGCGGCGGCCTTAAAACTTCTCAGCGGAGTCATTATATTAATAGCCGGCATGCTCTTCGATATGTCTGTCGGGTTCACTCTTGATAATGATAATTATTCATCCTCGAAAATCGATGCGATCGACGCCGGGTGGACATTCTCCAGGGACATCGTAAATATATTTTTCATTTTTATTCTTCTTTTCATCGCAATCGCCACAATTTTGGGGATCGAGTCGTACGGAGCAAAATCGCTTTTGGCACGGTTGATCGTCGTCGCGCTTCTCGTAAATTTCAGTTTACTCGCAACGCGGGGGATAATTTTTGTTTCAAATTCCCTTGCCGTTCAAATATATAACTCACAAAGTAATATCGGCGATAGCGACGGGGAAGCGGGCACCATCGGGACGCTCTTTAATTTTAAGTTTAAAAAGAATTTGGGAGCGAGGGTTTTAGGTATGTTTAAAGTACAAAGAATCTTCGCGAAAGTTCCAATACCAGATTCTGGTAGCACAATAGCCAATGAGATTTTTGGCTTTGGCACGATAGAGTTGGGCGGCATTGTCATCACAATTCTCGGGGCTTTTCTGCTTTTTGCGGCTTCATTTTTATTCATAACCAGGATGGCTATCCTTTGGCTCTTGATGATCCTTGCCCCATTTGGGTTTGTATTTTTGATACTCCCCGCGACCCGGTCTTACGCCCAGCAATGGTGGAAAAAATTAATCGACCAAGCCGTTTTTGCGCCGGCATTTTTGTTTCTTTTCTTTATATCGCTTAAGATACTCGAGAAATTACCCGATTTTACCAGCAAAGCAAACGATATAAAAGGCACGAACGAATTTTTGGCACTTATTTTATTGCAGGTGTCCATAGCTTTTATCCTACTCTTCGCCTCACTTATGGTCGCAAAACAGCTTGGCATTTATGGCGCGGATGGGGCGATGAGTATGGCCAAAAAGAGTGGGAAAGCCTTTGGGAGATATGCTGGCAAAACGCTCCCATCTCGAGGTGTAAGCCGGACAGCCAAGGCAATAGAAAACACGAGAGTAGGAAATGCTATGAAACAGATCCCTGGAGTAGGTAGGATGCTCGGGGCAGCTTCACAGTTAAATGCAAAAGAAATAAAGGAATACGAGAAAAAATACCAGGGATATGACCGTAAGATATTAGAAAATATGGCAAATAATCCTAGGGCGAATTTGATGAATAGCAGTCAAAGAGCCGCTGTAAATAACTTGCTTGGCAAAGCTAGAGGCGCAGACGAAAAAGCAAAGAGGGATAAAGAGGAAAGAGCACAGGAAGATATGATATTAAAAAGTCCATTATTCAGCGCGGAGGAAAAGCTAGCAACAATGGTGAGGCGCGAGCGCCGCAGATCAAGCGAAGCGGAATCGCGGGCGACTGAAGCAGAATCTAAGGCAGAAGAGGCGGAGGAAAAGGCCGAAGAAGCCGGAACTCGAGCGGCGCGTGCTGAAACAAGCGCGGGAGAAGCTCGAGCCGAAGCGAGTGCAACAAAACCAACGCAAAATGAAACTAACGCCACATAAACTATGCCGATAATAAACACATATAGGAATGAAGATTTATTGAAAACTTATCAGAAGCTTCCTTTTGATCTGCAAGAGATTATTCTGTCAAAAAATAAGGTTGCTTTTCTTCAATCGCTGTGTGAAAAATATAATTTATCAGGAATAAAAGCAAGAGATCTTAAAGATGCGGCAACATTTGTGCTGCTTGGGTGGACACATCCCAAAGATTTTATTCCGGATTTGTCCGAAAAACTTGGGGTGGATCGGGAGACGGCGAAGAAAATCGCAGAGGATGTTAACCGAGAAATTTTCCAGAAAGTTAGAGTGAGCTTGAGAAAACTTTATGGGATAACGGACGAGGCCCCTCCTTCGCTAGAAGCTACGGAGGGCGCAGTAAAAATTACGGAAAACGTTCCGGCGCCCAAACCGCCCGCCCCGAAGCCCCCGCCCTTGCCCACCCATCCTTCGCCGAAGGCTACGGAGGGCACAGCAAAACCTCCTCCTAAAATTGTCATTAAGGAAAATATTGAGATCCCGAAGGAAGCGCCGAAAGAAGAATTAAAGCCGCTCGAGATACGGCCTATCAAAGGCGGGCCGTTGGGGGAAAGTGAGATGCCGAACGAGAAAACCCCGACGCCCTCAAGGGTCGGGGCTCCGACCGCAAGCGTCGGAGTTTCTCCGCGGCCGCAGGTGGAAATGGATATGGGGTTGAAGGTAATGCCTCATTCGCAAAAAGAGGTTGGAATAAAGAAAGAGGTGCCCAAACCGCCTTCAGGAATGGCATTTATGAATGAGAAAAAGCCAGAGCAAAAACCGCCGGAACCGCCTAAACCAAGTTACGATCAATATAGAGAACGGATATGAGGCAATTCCAAGTCCCACAATTTATAGAAGTAGAAGATAAGATTTTTGGGCCGCTGACCTTAAAACAGTTCTTATATATAGTAGGTGGCGCCGGTATGACGTTTCTCCTTTACGCTTTATTGAGGTCATTTCTGCCTCTTTTCATAATCCTTACTTTAGCGGCGCCTCTCATCACGTTTTTTTTCGCTTTGGCATTTTACAAAATTAACGGCCAGCCGTTCATGAAAATTTTGGAAAATGCTCTCACTCATTATACAAACTCCCGCCTATATATATGGAAAAAGATTAATCGGCCAATCACGATAACCGAGGAGAAAAGCGAATTTTTGCACAGAAATAATTTCTCCCTGCTTAAAAAGAGAGCCCCATCTCCCAATCAAGGGGCAAAATTGCAGGATTTGGCGTGGTCGATAGAAGTGCGTGGCGGGAAAAATATAAATCCCCAGACTTAGGTTATGGCGACTAAGAAATTAAAATCGGCAAGCGCGCAGGAATTTGTCCCGATTCAGGAAATACGGGAAGGCGTTGCCATTCTCAAAAATGGCGCGCTTCGAATGGTGCTGATGGCTTCTTCCCTTAACTTCGCTCTCAAATCCGTTGAGGAACAAGAAGCAACGATATTCCAATACCAGAATTTCTTGAATTCGCTCGACTTCACCGTCCAGTTTTTTATCCAATCAAGAAAATTAAACATTAATCCTTATCTGGATATTCTAAAAGAGGCCGAAAAAGGGCAAATTAACGAGCTCCTGAAGATACAGACGCGCGAATATATTGAGTTCATAAAGAATTTCGTCGAGACAACGAATATAGTAAGCAAAGCATTTTACGTCGTAGTGCCTTTTGAGCCGCCTATTTTCGAGACTCCGAAAGGAGCCGCTGACTCCATTTTGGAAATTTTCTCAAGCAAAAAAACGGATATCAAAAAGATTCCTGATAGCAAATTCGAGGAATATAAAATACAACTTTTCCAGCGCGTGGATACGGTCGCGCAAGGGCTGATGTCGGCCGGGGTCCGGGTCGCCCCGCTCAATACCGAGGAACTAATAGAACTTTACTTCGGCCTATTTAACCCTGGGGAGTTGGATAAAGGCGGAGCGCCGGTAGTTACTTAAATTAATACTTATGTTTGGATTCGGAAAAAATAAAAAAAGTGAGAATATTACGGTGGCGGAAATGCCTTCGTTGCTTCCTGAAAACATCAAGGGGACGGGCGGATTTGATGTTGAAGACGCAGTGGCGCCCGCGGCCCTTCTGATAGAGTCTAACTACGTGAAGCTGGGAGAGAAAGTTGCGCGGACTCTTTTCGTTTTTACATATCCTAGATTTCTCGCGATAAATTGGTTCGCGCCCGTGATAAATTTAGATAAAGTTTTTGATATTTCAATTTTTATACACCCGCAGGATACAAATACGGTCCTGCGCCAACTCGAGAAAAAAGTCGCGGAAGTCCAATCGCAAATCCATGATCGCGAGAAAAAAGGTTTGGTGCGAGACCCGATGCTTGATACGGCGCATCATGACCTCGAGGAGTTGAGAGATAATCTTCAGCAGGCCCAGGAGAGATTATTTTCTTTTGGTTTATATATTACGATTTACGCGGAAAATCTGGCAGAGTTAAATAAAAACGAAAGTGAAATACGATCCATATTAGAGTCTAAGCTCGTCTACGCAAAACCCGCGCTTTTCCAGCAAGGGGAAGGGCTGCAGACAACCTTTCCGCTCGCAACTGATCAGCTTGAGATAAATACTAAATTGAATTCCTCCCCGATTTCTTCACTTTTTCCATTTACCTCTTTCGACCTGACTTCAAATAAAGGGATACTTTACGGAATAAACCGGCATAACTCAAGCTTGGTTCTTTTTGACCGCTTTAGTTTGGAAAACTATAACTCCGTGGTATTTGCTAAATCCGGGTCCGGAAAATCCTACGCCACTAAACTGGAAATCCTGCGCTCCATGATGCTCGGCACGGAGGTAATCGTTATCGACCCGGAACGCGAATACGAATATCTAGCGGAGACGGTGGATGGAAGATATTTCAATATATCTCTCTCTTCGCATCACCATATAAACCCATTTGACCTGCCACCGCCTAGAGAAGACGAATCGCCAGCGGATTTACTGCGATCAAATATCATCAACCTTATAGGTCTTTTTCGCATAATGTTCGGAGGACTCACTCCAGAAGAAGATTCCATTTTGGACCGCGCAATTACGGAAACCTACGCCTCTCGCGACATCACGCCAGATGCGGATTTTTCGAAAGCGACCATGCCGATTCTTTCGGATCTTGAGCTTGTCCTCGCCAACATGGAAGGAGGCGAATCGCTTGCGCAAAAATTAAGAAAATATACCCAAGGAACCTGGGCGGGATTTATTAACCAGCCCTCAAATGTCGATATAAATAAGAAACTCGTCGTCTTTTCCGTCCGCGATATGGAAGACGAGCTCCGTCCGATCGCGATTTACCTGATTGTGCACCACGTTTGGAACGCAGTCCGGACAGAGATAAAAAAGAGGCTTTTAATTGTGGACGAGGCCTGGTGGATTATGAAAACCGAAGACGGCGCTTCGTTTTTGTTCGGAATCGCGAAGCGGGCAAGAAAATATTATTTGGGAATTTCAACAATTACGCAAGACGTCGGCGATTTCTTAAATTCCGAATATGGAAAAGCTATCATTACAAATTCCTCCATCCAGCTTCTATTAAAACAGGCGCCTGCGGCGATTGACATCTTGAAACAAACTTTTAATCTTACGGAAGAAGAAAAATTTCTCCTGCTCGAGTCGGATGTCGGAGAGGGGATTTTCTTCGCTGGGATGAAGCATGTCGCGATAAAAATACTCGCTTCGTACACGGAAGATCAAATCATCACTTCCGACCCGTCCCAGCTTTTGGCGATCAAAAAGGCGAAGGAAGATTATAAAGAATCGAATTTGAAATAAAATGGTGGGCGGCGCTGCAAGCACAATTGAAAACGAGCGCTTCATGGCCTTGCACGGGGCCAGAGTTTTCGGCAGGCGAAATTCTCCTCTCGCGAAAGCCAGGAAATCAGCGCCTGAAGCCGTAGAAAGCGTTATCCGGAAGTTAAAAGAAGAAATCGAAAGAGGCCACGCGAGGGTTACTTTTATAATAGTGATGTCTTTTGGCCTATTGAAAGACTTCGGCTTGGATGGGATGAGAGTTATCACCAGGATGGCAGTGGAATCATCAACGCGGGGCACGGCTGGCGTAGTAGGCTGGGGCATGTACGGACTTGGCTGGGCAGTTTCAAAGATTCCTACTCCTGTTACCGTAGGAATTGGCTATGGCCTTCAAGCAGTTTCATATGGAGTTGAATATGTTGGCGAGTCCATGGCCATATCGAGCGGCAAAGCGGTGGATCTCACGTTTATGGCTATCTCTTTTATGGTTTCGGGAGCTATTTTTCTATTGATGTGGAACAAGGGCTGGATGATGAAGCCTAAGTTAAAATATACTTGGTGGGGATTGGGATTCTTTGTAGATAATCTACCGAAGGTAAGCGCCCTTCCATTAACAACTATTTCCATCGGATACACATGGATGCATGTAAAAAGGAGGTCGCGGGCGGCGGAGAAAAAACTTGCGAATATCGAAAAATTAACGCAAAATGAGATTGAGGAATTGGATCAAGATATTTCTATTTTGGATAGAAAAAGCTAAATTATGAAAATATTTCTTTTAATAATTTTTCTGGGAATAGTACCTCTCGCCTTAGCGCAGACGGACAATTTTAAACCGGTTGAGGTTAATCTGCTTCTCGAGTCGGGAAGTTATGTGCCGAGTTGGTATAGAGGGGCTTCTTTGCCGACACTGGAGTCAAAAACCAAGGTTTCGGCATTTATATTCCTAAATGGCAAAAAACTTCTGCCCGCGAATTTTACATACAACTGGAGAATAGACGGTAATTTGGATAGGGAAGTTTCCGGCAAGGGGAAAGAAAGCATTTCTTATGCTTTTCCGAAAAGCAAGGGGTCCTCGAGCGTAATTCAAGTTGAAGTTTTGGACACAAAAAATAAACTCCGTGGCAAAGCCGAAATTGTGATTGATCCGAAAGTTCCTGAAGTACTAATTTACGAAAAAAATTCGTCGGGTCCGATTGTTTCCCGTGCCATTCGAAATAAAACGATGAGTCCGGGAAGTAAATTTGAGATAAAGGCTGTGCCATTTTTTATGAATTTCGTTGCGAAGTCTAGTCTGCAATTTATCTGGTTCCAGGACAGTCAGCCGCAAAACGCGGTGGACGGCGAACCGGATGCTTATGTGGTCGAAGCTAAGCCTGGGACGGGAGGGCAGAACGCAACGTTTAAAGTTATCGTCACTAATACAAAAAGTCTTTTAGAGAAAATTGAAAACTCTATTTATGTCGAAGTTAGGTAAAGCAATATTTATATCCGCGTCTTCTCTGTTTTTTTCTATTGCAAGCGCAGTGATAACCCCTACGCCGGCGACATCAAACACAGATTTTACTGGCTACGCAAAATTTTTATATCCTTTTGCGCTATCCATCGGGGCAGTTCTTGCAGTCATAATGCTCATAATCGCGGGGCTGCAGATGATGACGGCTTCCGAGGGGCAGCGCACTGCCGCGAAAGAAAGGATACAAAACGCAATTATAGGGCTTTTGCTTCTGGTTGGTATTTTTATAATCTTAAATATGATAAATCCTGATTTGCTAAATTTAAAAATTAATACAGACGGGCTGAAAGTAGACAAAACAACGAATGCTGAGCAAAATAGCTCGCCTAAGGGTGACTGTGTTGTTGCTGGAAAAACATTTGAGTTGACTCAAGCACAATGCGACGCACAAAAAGGTGGTTTTAACGGATGTCCTCTTGGTGTTGCGGGTAATACTCAGGGTGACTGTGTTGTTGCTGGAAAAACATTTGAGTTGACCAAAACACAGTGCAACGCACAAAAAGGTACTTTTAGCTGTAAATGATCGTGTAAAATATTTTAACGCTATGCAAGAATTTATCACAACCAAAAGAATAATAATCGCACTCGCTATTTTATTCGTGTTGTTTTTCGCGTCGGGGGCGATTTGGTATTATTTTATCCGGGGTAATAGTTCGATAAATAATAATTCTAATCAGCCGGAACCGACTCCGATCGAAAATCCGTTCCCGGAAGGCGGCGGGAGAGAGCCCGTGAATGGCGGAAGTAGTTCGTCGAGTGGCGGATCGGATCTTGGGTCAGTCCCCCAAAACCTGAACGCATCGCAGGGCGACTCTACGCAGATCGTTCCCGACGCGGTCGCCGGAGCTGTTTTCTATAAAAATAGGGTCCGCTACGTCGAAAAGTCTTCCGGAAATATTTTTGAGATTGATTTAGACGGGAAAAACAAAACCAATCTCTCTAATAATAAAATCTCTGGGGTTTTTGACGCTGTATGGTCCAAACAAGGGACGCGGGCAATAATCAAATACGCTTCGGGGGATAAAATTTTTACCGTCTCCGCGGCGATTACAGGATCTACGACAAAGACAACGATTTTGCCTTCCGGGGTCAAAGACGCTGCTTTCTCACCAAAAGGAGACCGGATCGCCTATGTACTCGTTTCGGGAGACAGTGCTTCCGTTATAACCGCGACTCCGGAAAATAAAAACCAGGCGACGCGCCTTAAAATGAAATATTCATCCTGGAAAATTTTATGGGCGGAGGATAATGGCATTTATCTTCTGTCCTCTCCTTCGGCGTATCTGGATGGATTTCTATATAAAATAACCTTATCTTCCGGGGCTTTCTCTAAAATACTCGGCCCTTATCCAGGCCTCCTCGCATCCGTTAATACCCCCAGCCTAATTTTCTCCGAGACAAATCAAAAGGAAAAAACTATCAATACATTTCTTGCTAATTCCTCCGGAGGGAATATAGGTCCTCTTCCGATAAAAGCTATGCCGGAAAAATGCGCCTGGTCGAAAAAGGTCAAGGATGTCGTATTTTGCGCGGCTCCTCTGATCATGCCGGGGGCTATTTATCCCGACGATTGGTATATGGGGAAAGTATCTTTTGGAGATGCTGTCGTAAAAATAAACATAGCCTCGCGGGCGATAATCTCTTTCTTGCTGCCGAAGGCGATCGACACAACTAAACTTTTCCTCTCCGACGACGAAACAAACTTGTTTTTTATAAATAAGACAGACGAATCGCTTTGGAGATTGAGGCTGCCCTGAAGTCCGACTTCAGAGTGCCCCGAAGTCGGACTTCAGCCTAGTTCACGCCGAAAGGCTTTATCACAACCTTTCTATTCGGTTCCTCCCCGATTGACTTGGTTGTTATGTCCGGGTATTCAGTTAGAATCGCATGAACTATTCTTCTTTCGTACGAACTCATCGGCCGCAATTGTATTTCTTTTTTGAAATATCTGACGCGTTGAGCGGATAGTCTCGCCAAATCTTTTATTTCTTCCGCTCTTTGTTTTTGATAATCGTTCACGTCGATTGAAAAGGGAAACGATACTTTTCCCAACTTAGCCTCCGTTATTCTTTTCAATAGATGATTTAGCGCTATTAGATTTTCTCCTCCTTCTCCTATTAAAAGTCCCGCTTCTTGCGTTCTTATTTGAAATTGAGTGTTGTCTGCCGTTTCAAATATAGAAACACCGCCAAAAACTCCTATTTTAGCCAAAAGCTCTTCAATTATTTCCTTTATTTTTTCCTTCTCCTGATCCATATGAAAGCTTAGCGCGAGAACGCACTATGGCTTCATGTAAAGTAGCAAAAACATTAGATGATGTCCAATAAAGGGAGAGTGCCGCTGGGAAGCGAGTTGATATGTAAAAGATGACTAAAGGCAGGATATATGTGGCCTGAATAGCCATAGCTCTCGCCATTTCATCCTTCATATTAGAACCTTTTTGGGGGATTTTTGGATTGGAAAGCTTCATCTGCAAAAATTGAGAAAAGCCTGCTAAAAATGCCAGGAAATAATTCGGCACGCTCAGATTGACAAGCCCCAGGAAACTAGTGGCGACGACTTCCGGCATCGCTACAAAAGAATAAAGAGCAACGCCCCCGGTCAGTAGCCCCTTCAAAAAAAGCTGATAGAGTGTGATTAGAATTGGAAGTTGTATCAATAGCAAAAAACAGCCCGAGAGAGGATTTACTCCGTGCTCCTTATAGAGTTCCATCATTTTCTTATTTTGCTCCTCTGTGTTATTTTTATAACTTTCTTTTATTTTCTTTATTTCCGGTTCCAGTTTCTTCATTTTTATCTGCGTGATAAGCCCGCGGTGTGTGAAAGGGAAGATAATAATTCTCACCAGAACTGTTAAGAGCACGATTGCGATCCCGATATCGTGCCCGGGAACAAGCCCGGTTAAAAACACGAGCGCGTTATAGAGCGGGCGATAAAGTACTTCGTTGTATATCAAAGTTAAACTCATGGTTTAAATGGATCGATAATTTTTTTCTGCCACGGGTGGCATTTCACAATTCGCAAAACTCCCTTTTTTAAGCCGTAAAAAACGCCCCCATAATTAACAGCTTCTTTCATATACTCAGAGCACGAAGGCTCAAAAACACAGTATTTTCTACGATAAGAAAAAATCCCTTGGTCAGGGGAGATAATATTTTGATAAAAATATATCATCGCTACAAAAATTTTTTTCATTTTATGAGCCGCCGTTCTTCTAGAATAGCCGATATCTCTCTTTCCAGCGCTTCGTAACTTTGTTCTTCGGCGCCTTTCTTAAAAATAAAAGTGAGGTCGTTTCCCTTTTTTATATCTTTCGTTTTTTTTCTTAATATTTCCCTTGCCCTTCTTCTAATTTTATTTCTGCACACGGCTTTCTTTATTATCTTGCCGGATATTATGAAAATAAATCGATTTTCGCCAACATTATTCTTGGAAATCCTGATATAAAAATGGTCTTCGCTGCCCATTAATTTATACAACGAGGCGCGCTCTTTTTTTTCTCCGGCGGCGGCGTAGCACGTTCTGCCCCGACGTCGTGCTCCGCCTTTTTAAGAAGCCGTGGCTTTTCTTTCTTTTTCGTTTTTTAGGCTGGTAGGTTTGTGACATTAAAACATTCTAACACAGATTGGGATACTTTCAATATTAACAGGAAATTCATAGTTTATTAACATTCTAGTAATGTTTCGCTTGAGTAGTAAATTTTCTATTTAACCAATAAACTTAGCTCTATAATATGACTAACGAAGAATTGTGGCAAACCGCGTTGAACGAGCTGGAATTGGCCGTTTCGAAAGCTAATTTTATTACCTGGTTTCAAAACACATCCGTTGCCGACCATCAAGATGGAGTAATCGTGCTCAATGTGCCAAACGCGTTCGCAAAAGAATGGCTCGAATACAAATACCACAAGTTTATCCTTAAAGCGCTCCGAAACCTCTCTCCTGACGTACGCAATGTGGAGTATGTAATCTCTTCCGAAATAACTCCTCTCCTTCAAAAAAGAAAACGTGAACGCAGTATTATGCCTCAAGAAGGCCAACTTGAATTCAAGGAACTCTTGGTTGACCGAGAAACAAACTTGAACCCACGCTATACATTTGATTCTTTTATAGTCGGCTCATTCAACGAACTCGCTCACGCGGCATCAGTCGCTGTGAGTAAAAACTTAGGTCAGGCATATAATCCTCTCTTTCTTTACGGCGGAGTTGGTCTTGGTAAAACCCACTTGTTGCAAGCTGTTGGGAATGAGATTAAAAAGAGCTCACTGCGCTTTAAAGTTTTATACACAACATCGGAACGTTTCACGAGCGACCTTGTAAATTTCATGCAATCGAACGAGGCAGCCGTTTTCAAAGAAAAATACCGATCTTACGATCTCCTTATAATAGACGACATCCAATTCATAGCCGGTAAAGTAAAGACGCAAGAAGAGCTTTTCCATATATTTAATTATCTGTATGAATCTGGTAAACAAATAATTTTTTCTTCAGATAAGCCACCACACGCCATAAACGATTTGGAGGAGCGCCTTAAAAGTCGATTTGAAGGGGGGATGGTGGCTGATATCGGGCAGCCGGAATATGAGTCCCGGCTCGCAATTTTAAAATCCAAGTCCCAAGGCAAGGATAATTATTTAAATCTGGAAATCTTGGAATACATAGCTTCAAATGTTCAGAAGAATGTGCGAGAATTAGAAGGCGCGTTAAACGCGGTTATTGTGAAATCAAAGCTTTCTGGGAAAACTCTCTCTATCCCCGAAATTAAAGAAATTTTGGATAAAAATACACAGCCAAAAAGGATAGTTACTGCAAATCATATAATAAAATGTGTCGCAGAATTTTATGATGTAAATGAGAGAACTTTATTTGAAAAGACTAGAAAAAAAGAGATAGTAAAACCAAGACAGATCGCTATGTACTTATTAAGGGAGGACTATAGCGGCTCTTATCCTTATATAGGTCAACGGTTTGGCGGCAGGGATCATACAACCGCGATACACGCCTTTGATAAAATATCAAAGGCATTAAAAAGGGATTCTCAGCTTGTGGAAGAGATGAGGAGAATACGTGAATTATATAACTACAACTCTTCAACATAAAAAATATAACTTATAAACAACCCAAATTATCAACATGCTATTAAATAATATATTTAAATATATTATTTAAACGCTAGGGGAAATAAGATTTCCACAAATAAAACAAAAATTTATAATAACAATGAAACTAAATTGTAATAAAAATGAATTATATAAATTAGTTAGCTTAGCTGAAAGAAGTACTAGTAAAAACCCGACTTTAATTACTCTATCTTCCATACTTCTCCGCACTAATAAAAACCGTCTATTTGTAATAAGTACAAATTTAGAAGTTGGTTTTGAGGGAAGTCTTTCAGCATCAATAGAACAGGAAGGGGAGGTATTATCTCCAGCAAAAACACTCCTTTCTGTACTTTACGCGATACATGAAGAGGATATAAATATGTATAACATTGGGGGAAATTTAAAAATAATCTCAAAGACATCTTCAATAAATTTAAAATGCCTGCCAGTAGATGAATTTCCAACAATCCCAAAGATAAAAAAAGAAAACCATTTTCTAATATCTAGCGATTCTTTGATTGAGGCTTTAAAAAATACAATCCTCGCAACGGCAACGAACTATACAAAACCAGAATTGGCCAGCGTCTATATGTTTTCTCAAGGTAAATTACCATTAACGCTTATAGCTACTGATTCTTTCAGACTTGCGGAGTATAAGACAGACGCTTCTTATCTATCACTCTCCATACTTTTACCACAAAAAACGTGCCAAGAGATCATTAAAATCTTCGAAGATTTTAATGATGACATCGAGGTTGTTTTTAATAAAAATCAAGTACTTTTCCATGGAAGAAACATTTCATTTTTGTCCAGGTTGACTGAAGGCAAATTTCCAGAATATCAAACAATAATTCCAAAATCCTTTGATACGCAAGTTTTTACGGATAAAAACCAAATATTAAATGCGGTACGGGCGGCGGGAATTTTTTCTTCCAAGCTCTCAGAAGTTGTAATTGCTGTCGATGGAGACAAAAGTATTTTAAGCGTGAAGTCTTCGAATGCGGAAACCGGGGAGTACGAATCTAATTACCCAGCCAAAATATCCGGCGCTTCCGTCGAAGCAAATTTTAATTACCATTATTTACTCGAGGCGCTTCAGGCAATTTCAAAACAAAAAGTTTTTCTTGGATTTAACGGTCCTCAAAAAGCCGTCTTGATTAGGGGCGCAGATGACACTAGATATCTGCATCTGGTTATGCCAATGAGAGGGAATTAAATGGTGTTTGTTCGAGTAGAGAATTTCTTAAGCAAATTTAAGAAGCTAGAAACAAAGGAGGGGCGCGAGAATAAGGTTTGTGAGATTTTAAAAGGGAGCATTCCTGCCGATGGATTAAAGATAGCTGTTCGAAAGAAAACTATTTATTTCTACGATCTTTCCCCCGCGGCCAAGAGCGAGATCTTTTTTAAAAAAGAGGAGATATTAGAAAAAGTTAAGAAGGTTATGAAAGAAGCGGCTCCAAATGAAATCAGTTTTCGGAAACCCTAATGACTTTTTCAATCTCGGTTTTATTTTTAGCGTAGTCGTATATTACGGCTGTTATTTTCATCTCTTGCCCGGGGGAGCCAATGATATCTACCGGGAACTCATAAGGCGCGATTTTGTAAGACCCGCCGTATTCAGAATTTATAAAGACATCCACTTGTTCAACTTGAAAGCGCGCTTCCGCGTTAACGGCGGCCGTTATTCTAGTGCCGCTCGGGAAACTGTCGCCCGAAGGATTTATCATTATCTCACCCCTCGGGGAATATTCGGAGGTATGAATATCATCATATTGCGTCGGGATTATATCATCGCTTCGGTCAAATAATCCGCGCGAGGCTGCCCATTCCCGAACGATTGTCTCCCAGTTTCTGAATTGAGAGTCGGCAGACGGATTTCCCGGAGGGGGTCCCAACGGATTATTTTTATCAACCCAATATAGGATGCTATGAATCTCTGGAACAACCCTTTTTTCCACAAGCTCGTCTGGCGTAAAATCCGTAGCTAGCTTGCCGGACATTTTATCTATTTTATAAACGCGTCCACCCCGCCATTCGCCGCGCAGAACAGCTTTATCCGGTTCCGGAATGGACGGTTTCTCAAAATTTTCGACGGGAAGATCATTAAATATCAAATGCATTGCAGAGTTCCATATCGGGGCCACGATTAACCCCGCCACCTTTTTTTCCATTTTTGAGTTATCATTATTTCCAGCCCAAACGCCAATTACGATGTTTGGAGTATAGCCGACTACCCACGTATCCCTAGTGTCCTCGGTTGTACCGGTTTTTACGGCAACTGGCCGCTCCGGAATGTAAAGCGCCGAATTTTCTCCAAAAGCCGGAGTTCTCGCGGCGTTATCCGAAAGTATGTCGGATATCTCTCGCGAGATATTAGGGTCGAGCGCTTGCGTTTTGTTTTCCGAATATTCTTCAAGCACGCTTCCATCAGCCGCCTCAACTTTTAATATGGGAGTGTAAGGAATATAGTAGCCGCCATTCGCGAAAGCCGAATACGCGTTTGCAAGCTCAAGCGGTTTTACTTCTCCGCCGCCCAAGACAAGGGTCAGGCCGTAGCGGTTTGGGTCATTTAGCGTTGTAATGCCTAAATTACGCGCCATTTTTAGCGAGTCGGTTAAACCCGCGAGGTATAGAACTTTCACCCCGACCACGTTTACGGATTGCGCTAGCGCTTCCTTTAGGGAAATAGGGCCGCGAAATTTATTGTCAAAATTTTCTGGGTGATAGCATTTTTCCGGATCAACGCCTGGATCCGGAACGCTATAAGGAGAGCAAAAAGCGCTGAATTCAGTTTTTAAATCGAATAGCGCCGTGTTTGCCGTGTAGCCTTTTGTGAACGCGGTCGCGTATACGACAGGCTTAAATGAAGAACCCGGCTGTCTTGAGCGAATCGTCATATTTACTTGCGGGTCAAATTTGCAGTTTATTCCTGGAGCGCAGCCTTCTGGAAGGGGATTTGAGAAGTAATCGCGCGACCCGACCATGGCCATTATTTGGCCCGTCTTCGGGTCAATCGCGACAAGCCCAGCATTATACGCGCTGAAGTTTTTTTCATTTTCGGCAGATCTGGTCCGTAATAAATCTTCAAATTTCTCTTGCCATTGCCAATTAACGGTTGTAGTAACCTTAAGTCCGCCACGCTCCACAACATCTTCTCCGTATTTTTCAACAAGATATTCTTTAACAAAAAGAGAAAAGTGCGGGGCTTTTATTCCTCCGACCGTTTTTCCGGAGAATTTAACCTGCTCCGCTTTCGCGCTTTCGTACTCCTCTTTCGTGATTCGGGTTTTATCAAAAAGCCGACTTAGAACTAGATTTTTGCGCGACTCAAGCTCATCTCGATGAGAGCCATAAGGGGAATAACGGGTTGGCGCCTGTAGCATTCCAGCAAGATATGCTGATTCGGCGATATTGAGATTCTCTGCGCGCTTATCGAAATAGGTTTGGCTTGCCGCCTCAATGCCATACGCGTTTGATCCGAAGGGCACCTGGTTGAGATAAAAATTTAAAATCTCATCTTTGGAATATTTCAATTCGACTTTAACTGCCAACACCCATTCCTTTATTTTACGCATGAGAGTTTTTTCCGGAGTCAAGAAAGTATTTTTTACAAGCTGTTGAGTTATAGTTGATCCGCCTTGTTTGAATTCCCCAGAGAAAATATTGACGAAAACAGCGCGTATTATGGACATCGGGCTTATCCCATAATGGCTATAGAAATTTTGGTCCTCCATCGCAATCACCGATTCCTTCAAATGGTTTGGAATTTTGTTGAAAGGAATCACGGTGCGCTTTATGTCTCCATGCACGTCATAAAAAAGAATTTCGCCAGCGCGATCATATATTTTTGTCGATTGAACTATATTTCTGGAATCCAGAGCTTCAAAATTTGGAACAGTTATCGCCGTAAACACGATACCGATTATAAAAAATGCCGCAATCGCAGCCGTAGCTACCCATAAAAAAAACTTGCGTTTTCGCTTCATTCTTACCATAATCTATACTTTAAGGTATTCTATTATTATACGATATGAAAAAGATTTCAAATGAGGATATAAAAGGTATTTTAGAGAAAAACGTTGATGAAGTAATTGATCGTGCGAGCCTCGAGGAAAAACTCATATCTGGGAAAAAACTCCGAGTAAAGCTTGGCATAGACCCGACGAGCCCGAATATTCATATTGGCCGGGCGGTGGTTTTGCGAAAGCTCCGAGATTTTCAGAAATTAGGCCATACCGTCATTTTTATAGTCGGCGATTTTACAGGTCTCATTGGGGACACTTCTGATAAGGAATCAGAACGCCCTATGCTTACAGAAAAACAGGTCAAAGCGAACATGAAAACTTATTTTAAGCAAGCCTTCAAAATTCTGGATAAGAATAAAACTGAGACTCATTATAATTCCGAGTGGCTAAAGAAACTGGGATTTAAGGAAATCGCCTCGATCGCTGATCTGTTTGGCCTTCACGAGTTCGAAGCGCGGGAAGTGATTGCGAGGCGCCTGAAAGAAGGTAGGCGGGTTTCTCTTCGAGAAGTATTATATCCGTTAATGCAGGGGTATGATAGCGTTGCGGTTAAGGCTGATGTTGAAATAGGCGGGACAGATCAGCGTTTCAATCTTCTCTCCGGACGTGTAATTCAACAGCGCTACGGACAGCAACCGCAGGATATATTAATGACGGCATTCCCGCTGGAGGGAACAGACGGGCGGAAAATGTCTTCTTCTTGGGGAAACGTAATTAATATTAACGACGAACCAAATAATATATTTGGAAAGGTTATGTCTATTCGCGATGACCTTATCGAAAAATATTACAAACTTGCCACGGATTTGACGGATGATGAGATTGCTAGAAATATGAAAAAAGGGGCGCTTGGCGCGAAAAAGGAACTTGCATTCGAGATAACGAAACTATATCACGGTGAGAAAAAAGCACTCGTAGCACGGAAGTTTTTCAAAGAAACATTTCAAGAGAAAAAACTGCCGAGCGAGATCGAATCCATCAACTTCGAGCCAAAGGCTTCTATAAGCCAGATAATTGTAAAAAGCGGCGCTTGTCAGTCGATGTCAAAAGCGCGCGAACTCGTACGCCAAAAAGCCATAGAGCTAGATGGTAAAATTATTACAGACCCGGCGTTCAAGCCGAATACTACAGGAATACTCAAAATCGGAAAGAAAAAATTCATAAAAATAGTGCTGAAATAAAAACAACCCCGACCGAGCGTTGGGGTTGTTTTTATTTATACTTCTTCTTCCTCTTCTTCGTCTAGATCTTCCCAGGACTCCTCCGTATCATCCCCATCGTCAACCACATCATCGTTTTCATTGTCGTAGGAGTCGGAGAAATCAGCATTCCTCTTTTTCATGAATTTTAAGATTTTTTATGCGACCTTTAAGGTCTTTATAATAATCTCCTTTGAAAATAACCGGTCTTACCGCGTTTGCAAAGCCCCGCTGTGGATAACGCCGCAGCAGGCTATCGCGATCGCGTCAGTTTCATCATCCAAAAATTTTCTATCCGGCAGGGACACCGTCAATTTCAGCATATTATAAACGCTTCTTTTATCAGCTCCCCCGTATCCCGCGATAGACAACTTGATTTCCGCTGGGCCGAACTCGAGTAATTTAAGATTATGTTTAGCCGATAACATAAGAACTATTCCTCTGACCTCGCCGATAATCAAAGCCGTCTTAACGTTTTTAGAGAAAAATACTTTTTCAACGGAAAGAATATCAGGCTTTTCTTTTTTAATGAGTTCTTCAAGGAAGTTATTTATGTCTAAAAGGCGCTCCTTTGTCGGCTTTGATTTCAGAGTTTTTTTTACTCCAGAGACTATATATTTAGATTTTTTCCGCTCGCCCAGAACCAACGCCCAGCCCAATCTCTCAATCCCCGGATCAATTCCCAAGACTTTCATTTGAATCAAAAATATTTGAGTAAACATTTTCGACTTCGTCTTGTTCGGACAGCGCTTCAAGAAGATTTTCAAATTTTTTTTGATCTTCGGGGGAGAGTTGTTGTGGAAATTTTGCCTTAAACTCTTCGCCGGCATGATCAAAAGCCCACATCGCGGATCCTTCCACGCCAAGTTTCCCGTCGTGAAGCGAGAGAATGTGTTTAATTTCGTTTGTCGTTCGGTTGGAATTGTCGGTGACGGCAGTAATAATGAGAGCCGAGCCGCCCGGGCCGAAAGCTTCGTATACGACTTCTTTTAAATCCAG
The DNA here is from genome assembly GCA_001780775.1 of Candidatus Giovannonibacteria bacterium RIFCSPLOWO2_12_FULL_43_11c. Lineage (GTDB taxonomy): Bacteria > Patescibacteriota > Minisyncoccia > JACPKW01 > UBA11713 > 2-01-FULL-46-13. Next base: position 39,293 of record MFIO01000001.1, read on the forward strand.
CCCTTCTTTTTCGCTCGCCCTTTTAATCGCACGTTCGATATTTTCCTTTGGCAGATTTTCTTTCTTGGCCTCCTCGATCGCTTGAGCAAGCCGCGGATTGGTTTTGGGATCGGGACCCCTCTCCATCGCCGCGATAGTCAGCATTTTAGAAAGTCGTGAGAAAAGTTTCCCTTTCTTTGCGTCCAAAGCCGCTTTCTTATGTTTTATTTGCGCCCAACGAGAGTGACCCGACATTTTTTATGGATTACCTCCTTGTTTAGTATTTTTTAATATCAGATCCCGCGCGATATGCGGATATGGGACTTCGCTTATTGAAAAACTAACTTCCCCGGCGGTCTGTATTTTAATGTTTCCATAGTGGAAAAACGTCGCCACGAAATTTGGAACTTCGATTGTGACATCTTGAACCCTTTCCATTCTGAATTCAGATACAGTGTGCCGGAAAAGCCCAACTTGGTCTATATCCAAGACCCTTTTATTGGTAATAACAAGTGCGTCAAGATAATAATCTATCCAAAAACCGAAAGCCATCATGAGAGTAATTAGGTACCATATTAAAAGCGCGAAGTAAAAAAATGGAGTGAGTAGCGATATGAAAGCCCACGGGATTATTAAAGAGAAAAGGACGATAAAAAATGGACCAACTAGCGTTATCCAATGGTGATGCATTATTAGTAGAACTTTTTCTTCCGGATCGAGATTGAGCATTTATATGGAGATATTGTTAATAGGCGGGGTTATTTGAAAAGCCTTTAGCGCACTTGCCCAATCTATCTGCAAGTAGAAGAAAATAGATAACAGGCCTAAAAAAATCGCCGCTATTATAAAAATAACGCTTACGATATTGGCTTTTCTGGAAAAAGCGTACACGTTAAGATGCCAAACAACCGCGGAAAAAAGGGCCGCGTAAGCCAACAAAAATAAAATTAATAGTGCCAGGCCCAATGTCATGATAAAAATGTGCTTTGCCCAGTGAAATTACGGCCCAGGTGTTCGTAAGCGCGCCTGGTAGCTATTCGTCCGCGCGGCGTTCTCTCGACGAATCCAGATCGCATCAAATACGGCTCGTACACTTCCTCTATGGTTTCTTTTTCCTCGGAGGTCGCCGCCGCGAGAGTCTGGAGTCCAACGGGTCCGCCACCGAACTTGGAAATTATAGTTTCAAGGATCATCCGATCAGTTGATTCAAGTCCGACCGGATCTATTTCAAGAAGGTCGAGTGCCATTAGGGCAAGCTCGCCGGTTATAGAGTTTGATTTTTCGACTTGAGAGAAATCCCTGCAGCGCTTTAGGAGTCGGTTCGCGACGCGGGGCGTGAAGCGCGATCTCTTCGCAATCTCAATTGTAGCCCCTTCATCAATATTTATTCCGAGTATTTTAGCAGATCTGGCGATGATTTTCTTAATCTCATCTTCCGTATAAAAATCGAGCCGGTAAGTTCCTCCTGAAAATCTTGAGCGCAAGGGTGAGGAGAGAAGCGCTATTCTTGTCGTCGCCGCGATAAGCGTAAACGGAGGGAGCTCGAGCTGTATGGTTCTAGCAGATGGCCCCTTGCCGATAATTATATCCAGCGATCGCGATTCAAGCGCCGGATACAAAATTTCTTCTATTAATTTATTCAGCCTGTGGGCTTCGTCAATGAAAAGAATATCGCCGGCAGAAAGGTTGGTTAATATCGAAGCGAGATCGCCGACTTTTTCGATCGCCGGTCCGGAAGTCACTTTAACCTGCGCTTTAAGCTCGCGCGAAATCAAGTGTGCGAGAGTAGTCTTCCCAAGCCCCGGCGGGCCGTAGAAAAGTAAGTGTTCAATCGGCTCGCCACGCTCTTGCGCCGCCTGAATTAGTATCTTTAGATTCTTTTTAATAAGTTCCTGCCCTATATATTCATCCCAACTCTTGGGACGAAGGGTTTGGTCGAGCGAGCGGTCATCTTGTTGAAATTTTGTGTCTGTTATAGCCACTATTGACTTTTTATTGATTATCTGCTAAACTTATAGCCAGAGTTTTGACCTTGAGTCTCTAGGCGGATTAGGAGTTTTATCGGAAGGACGGCCTTGTTGCTCGCCTCGGCGGGATTTACTGGAGCCGCTCCTCGGAATTTCTCTGAACTCACCCTACCCATAGTATGAGACTTGCCTAGAGGCTCGTGGTCAGGACCCTACTACTCTTTCTAACTCTTCGGGCGTTGTTACACCAGAGAGTAACTTTATAATTCCATCCTGTTTCATAGTCAGCATCCCTTGCTTTATCGCGGCTTGGCGCAGTGCAGATTCGGAGGGCTCGGTCAGAATCATTTTCTCTATATTATCGTCAAATTCAAAGCCTTCAAAAACTCCTATCCGTCCTTTGTACCCCGTCCCTCCGCATTCATCGCACCCAACGGCGGCAAAATATTCCGCCGTTTTTAAATCAGGCTTCTCGATTCCTGAAGGAAATTTATCCATCTCCGCTTTTATTTTTTTAAGATCATCCGTGCTTGGCTCGACCCGCTTTTTGCAGGCCTTGCAAAGTTTTCGCACAAGCCTTTGAGCCATAGCCATATTTATCGCGGGCGCTATTATGTTTGGCTTGACCCCCATATCTATCAATCGGGGGACGGTTCCTGGCGCATCGTTTGTGTGCAAGGTTGAGAAGACAAGATGTCCGGTCAGCGCGGCGTGCATCGCTATCTCGGCCGTTTCGAAATCGCGGATTTCGCCCACGAGTATAATGTCGGGGTCTTGGCGCAAAATCGCGCGGAGCCCATTTGAAAAATCATATCCTTTCTCCGGATCGACTTGTGTTTGCGTGACCGATGGCAGATGGTATTCTATCGGGTCTTCTATCGTTATTATTTCAATGCCCGGTTCGTTTACAGTTTTAACGAAGGCGTAAAGCGTTGTTGTTTTGCCGGATCCCGTTGGTCCAGTAGTCAAAATCATTCCATTTGGCTTATCGAGCTGTTTTTGTATTATCGCGTAGAAATGGGGATTCATTCCCAAGTCTTCGAGTTTGAGCGCGATTGTTTTCGGGTGAAGTATTCTCAAAGTGACCGCCTCTCCGTTCGGGCCGGGAAGCGTTGCGGTCCTAACTTCAATATCAGTATCTCGCGTCCTGATTGTAAACCTTCCGTCCTGCGCCTTATCTTTAATATTTAGTTTCAGTTCCGATATCAATTTTACTCTGGACAAGAGCATTTTATATATTTTCTGCGGAAAAGAAACCGCTTCTTGAAGGACGCCGTCCATTCTGTACCGGACTACGACATTAACTTCCGCGGGCTCAATATGTATATCGGATGCGTCGAGAGAAAGCGCTCCCGCAATTATCATCTCCAGCACTTCCGAAACTTTCCTTGTTTCTTCAGTTTCCCCTATTCCCAGAAGCAGAGTTTTAAGATCGGATATTTTTTTTACTTTAGTTTGGAATTCATCGAGCCGCTTTTGCGAGACGGCGACCATCGCGGATTTGATTTCCTCGAACGCGGGAAGTTCGGCATATCTTGAAAATGCTTTCTCAAGGCTTTTCGGCGAGACCAAAAAAAGCTCCAATTCAAATCTTTTATTTTTAAGATCTTCGATTATCTGTTTGGTTTTCAAAATCTCGGGGTTGACGAGTGCTACGGATATTTTTTTGCCGACGGATTGAAAGACGACTATTTTCCCGTCCCTCGCATCCTTTTCGGAAATTAGTTTAAGGGAATCGAGATCAATTGTAATCGAGGTCAAATCCAAATAGGGAAGCCCGCGTTTTTTGGCCATAACTTGGGCTAATTCTTCCTCTTCTTTGTCCCTAAGTTCGGCAAATCTGCTCTTTCCTTTTGATTCTTCAAAGTCAGCCATATCGCCTAATTTTACCCCGTTAGAAGCAACAAATCGAATTTAGCTTCTAACGGGGTTTACCCCTTATTTCGTGGAGGTTTTTGCGACTTCCCCAAAAAGGCTTGCTTTTTTTATTTGCCTATGATATAATATAGAAAATTTGACAGTAGGAGGTTATATGAAAAAAGGGATGTTTTTTGGATTGGTGGCGGTTTTGCTAGCAGCAGGGTTCTCGGCGGAGGTTTTTGCCGGTGGCGGACATCGTGGCGGCAGCAACCCCGGCTGGCACGGTAATCGCGGTCGTGTGGTTGTTGTTCAGCGGCGTGGCGGAAACAGTGGTCTGCGAGATCTCGGAATCCTCGGATTGGGGGTCGGTGGAGGAATTCTCCTCGACCGATATGTTCTGCGACCGGATCCGTACTATCCGATTTACGGACCTACTGCTCGACCAGTTTATGGCCCGGCTTATCCACGAGCTTACGGCTCTCGCTACGATCTCCCCTCATGTGCCGACCTCCCTACGGATGTTGAGCAAGATCGCTGTGAGAAAGCTCAACAACGGGCAGCCGAGCGCGAGCAAGAGAGAATCGTTCGCGAGAGACTCCGTAACGCAGAGCGCCTCGGCGAGGAGCTAGGGCGCAGCCGCTACTGAACCACCCCACGTTCTTTTCCCACCAAAATTCGCACATTCGTGCACAACTTCGGCGCTAGGATTCCTCATCCGGCGCCGTTTTTATTTATGCTAAACTTTTAATATGAAAGAGGCGCTTCGGGCTATAACTAAGAACGCTAAACAAACGGAAAAATTTGCAGAGGCGTTTGCGAGAGAAGTTTTAAGACTAAAAACTAAGCGCGCGATTTTAATTGGGCTAGAGGGGGAACTTGGCGCGGGGAAGACGACTTTCGCGAAGGGATTTGCGCGAGGGCTCGGGATCAAAGAGGAGATGAAAAGCCCGACTTTTATTTTGATGCGTGTTTTTCGAAGTTCGACTCCGACGTTTCGTCGGAGTCGAACTTCGTGGGAGCGTTTTTTTCATATCGACGCCTATCGCGATCAGATTGATTTTAGAGAATATCTAAAGAGCAAAAAAAATATTTTACTTGTTGAATGGTCCGATAAAGCAAAAAAATTTCTTCCTAAAAATTATTTCAGGTTTGTTTTAAGAAGTCCGACTTCAAAGACACCCCGAAGTCGGACTTCGAGAGAGATAAAGTTTTATGTCTAAAGAGTTAAAACGTTTAGTTCTTCTCGACATGCACGCAATCCTGCACCGCTCTTTTCACGCGCTCCCGGCCTTCTCGTCTCCTAAAGGCGAGCCGACCGGCGCCTTGTACGGTTTTGTAACTTTTTTACTGAAAGCAATTCGCGAACTAAAACCGGATTACATCGCGGCGGCATACGATCTTCCCGAACCGACATTCAGGCATGTCGCATATGATAAATATAAAGGACAGAGGCCGGAGCTTGCGTCGGACTTAGCGATGCAGATAAAAAGGTCGTATGATATTTTAAACGCCTTGGGGATTAAATTTTTCGAACACACAAAATTTGAAGCAGATGATATTATAGGAACTTTGGCTGAGAAGACGAAAATTATTAAAGATTTAGAAACAATAATTGCCTCTGGGGATATGGATACGCTGCAGCTTGTGGAGGGCGCGAAGGTTAGAGTCTTTACTCTTCGAAAAGGAATCAACGATACTGTTATCTATGACGAGGAGAAAGTCCTGGAGAGATTTGGTTTCGGACCGGAACTCCTGGCGGACTATAAGGGGCTTCGCGGAGACCCATCGGATAATATTCCGGGAATCCCCGGCATTGGGGAGAAGGGGGCCACAGAGTTGATCTTGAAATTCGGTAACCTTGAGAAAATTTTTAAAGCGATAAAAAAAGATAGAGAAGCAGTAATCAAAAAAGGCATTAAAGAGAGAACAGTTAAGCTTCTCGAAGAGCACGAAGAGGAGGCGCTTTTTTCGCGCGAGCTTGGGTTAATAAGAAGAGATGTTCCGATTGAGTTCGATCTCGAAAATTTAAAATGGAAAAACGGATACGACAATGAAAAAGTCATAGACCTTTTTAAAGAACTTGGTTTCATGTCGCTTTTATCGAAGCTTTCCTCCTTCACTGAAGTTCCTGCCTCGCCGGCAGGCGGGTCGGAGGACAAGCCCGCCGAAGCCGTTACTGATGCAAGTTCAGATTTTCTAGAAAAAGAAAATAAGATCTTTTGGCACGAATCGGATGGTAAAATTTACGCGGCGTCCGGCGCCGGAAAGGTTTTCTCTTTTGATGCGGATGATAAGAAATTACAGGAACTTTTCTTATCTAAAAAGGAGCATTATTTTTTTGACGCGAAGAAAATAGCACATGCTCTAGGAGTCGGGGAATGTCCCAAGATTGCGTGCGATATCAAAATAGCCGCGTGGCTATCGCGCCCGACTCTAGAGAGCCCTGGAATTTTTTCGACAGTGCATAATTTTCTGCCGAAAGAGACTGTAAGAGAAGGCGAAGTTACAAAAGCCGTTTCATTGCTTCCTAAGTTAGCCTCTGTTTTGGAAAAAGAGATGCGGGATAAAAAGTTAACGCGCGTTTGGGAAGAGATTGAATTACTTCTAACCCCAGTTATCTATACCATGGAAAGAACTGGAATTTTAATTGATTTGGAATTTCTGGAAAAATTTTCGCGCGAGACCGAGAGAAAACTCCAAAAACTGAGGGAGAAAATTTGGAAAATCTGCGGCACGGAGTTTAACATAAATTCTCCCAAACAATTGTCCGAAGTTCTTTTTGAGAAAATGAAGCTCACGGCCAAAGGATTGAAAAAAACCGGAACCGGCGCCAAATCCACCCGCGAGTCAGAGCTCCTAAAATTAAAAGGGACACATCCAGTTATTGAGGAATTGCTTTCTTATCGCGAGCTCGCAAAACTTAAATCAACATATCTCGATACGCTTCCTAAAATGGCGGATGCGAAAGGAAGGGTCCATACGACTTACGACCAAGCGGGGACGGCCACTGGGCGTCTTTCTTCATCCGATCCGAATTTGCAGAATATACCGATACGCTCGGAAGCCGGGAGAGAAGTTCGAAGGGCGTTCTTGGCGCGCTCTGGATTCGAACTGGTCGCGTTTGATTATTCCCAAATTGAACTTCGCATAGCGGCGATTCTTTCCGGAGATAAGAAAATGATCCGAGCGTTTAATGAAGGAAAGGATATCCATACCGCAACTGCGGTAGAAATTTTCAACGTCAAAGAAAACGAGGTTACGGATAATATGAGAAGGGAGGCCAAAGTCGTTAATTTTGGAATTCTTTATGGCATGGGGGTTAATGCTCTTTCGCAAGCGCTCGAGGTTTCTAGGGAAAAAGCTCAGGAATTTTGGGAAGAATATTTTCGCGATTTTGACGGCGTTTATAAATTTCTCGAGGAGACAAAAAGAAAAGCGCGCGAGAAAGGTTATGTCGAAACACTTTTCGGGCGCAGGCGCTATCTGCCGGAAATTTATTCACAAGCTGAATACATCAGAAAAGAGGCGGAGCGCATGGCGACTAATGCTCCCATACAGGGAACGGCCGCCGATATAGTCAAGCTCGGCATGATTCGGTCGCAAGATTTCATCGATAAAAATTTAACAGGCAAGGCCTTTCAGCTTCTGCAAATACACGATGAGCTCTTATTCGAAATTAGTAAAGCAGACGTCAATTATTTTATCAAAGGAATCAAGAAAATTCTGGAAGAAATATATAAGGGTGATGTTATCCTCAAGGTTGAGGCGAAAGTCGGTCCGAATTGGGGGGAAATGAAGAAATATGATATCCTAAAATAAAAGACATGAAGATTTTAATTATCGAAGACGATAAATTTTTGCGGGATCTGATGTCCCAGAAGCTTGTCAAAGAGGGATTTAACGTCAAAGAGGCGCTCGATGGAGAGGATGGCCTCAAAATAGCTCTTGAAGAAACCCCGGATCTCATCCTGTTAGATTTGATTTTACCGCGGATAGACGGATTTGAAGTGCTCGAAAGAATAAAGAAAAATGAGAAGCTTTCGGATCTGCCGGTTTTGATTCTCTCCAATCTCGGGCAAAAAGCGGATGTGCAGCGAGCTATGTCTATGGGCGCGCAGGAATTCTTGATAAAATCAAACTTCACTCTCGGAGAAATTGTTGAGAAAATAAAAACGATTTTGAAGAAAAAATACGTTTAGCCATGCTCTATTTATTTCACGGTGAGCCTTTTTGGATTCAGGAAAAGCTATTGGAACTGGAAAAAAGGGCCACGGAAAAGAACTACGAAGTTTTTAAAATCAGGGACGATTCCCAAGTTCCGTTAAATTCATTTTTATCACGCGACCTCTTCGGCAAAAAAACTTTTTTAATATTGGATAACGTTCTTGAAATTCCCGAGCGGGGAGAAGAGGTTAAGAAGCTTGCTGAAGATTTTTCTCGCTCTGAAAATATTATTGCGGTGGTTGAGGAAGATATTTCTGAATCGTCGGCGAAAGCTTTCGAGAAAGCCGGCGCAAATATAAAAGAATTCAAGAAGCCTTCCGCGGCTAAGTTTTTGGCATGGTTATCGGTAAAAGCGAAAGCGGCCGGGCTAAATTTATCTAAACAGGACACAGATATATTGATTCTTGAGACGGGATCGAACCCTTTTGCTATTTTGAATAAACTCGAAAGGCTTTCTCTTGAGAGCCGTTTGCCCGCCAGATTGCCGAAAGCTGTCGGCGGGAACTATTTCAATTTTGCGGACGCGGTTTTCGGAAAAAGAAAAAATCAGGCGATATCCATGCTACGCTCTTATATAAGAGATGGGCTTGGGGCAGAGGAAGCATTTTGGAAGCTTCGGTGGAAGATTAAAACTCTGCGCCTGGTGGATTCCGGGAAGAAGACGACAAATCTGCATCCTTTTGTTCAGAAAAAAGCGATTCAAGATCTTCAAAATTTTTCCTCCAGGGAATTAAAAAAAATTTCCCAAGATCTTCTTGATATTTTCTCGGAAGTCAGGAGGGGGGAGGATAATTTTGAAGATGGGCTCGAAAGATTGATTATTAAGCTCTAATTCTTTTCGAGAGCCTGGATTTTTTTCGGGAGGCTGTATTGGCATCAAGAATTTTTTGTTTGACGGCTTTATCCAGAGCTTTTTGAACTGTCGGGAAATAATTTCTAGCCTCGTCTAATTTTTTCTCCTTCATAAGCCGCGAGAATGTCTTAAGCGCTTTCGCGAGCGAGGCCTTGCGCCCCAAATTTCTCTCTTTATTACGAAGAGACTTCCTATGCGCTTTTTTTGCTGATTTTGTTATTGGCATATTTGGCTATACTACATCAAGATTTTGAAGTTTGCAATAAAGCTCGGGGCGGTTATCCTCGAGCTTTTTGCTTGTACCTTTCGGCGTTGTGTGATTGCTTAATCGCCGTACTCCGAGGCGTTTTGCATTTTGAATTTCTTACCGACTTGGATTTCGCTTTCACATAGGAGTTTGTAATCTTTGCCTGCGAAACTCCAAGGAAGTCCCTCAAGAAATGGGTGCTTAATCTGAAGTTGTTTGAACGCATGCTCTGGCGTCTCGGCGTCAAATGAGCTCCCTATTTTCTTGTGGCAGGATTCTTCACCCCACACACTCCACACAGCAAGAAGCGCGAAAGTAGGCATAATTCCTCCTTAAAAAACTTTTTAGTATTATAACAGCACGTAAGCAGTTATGCCAGAGTTTTTAGTACGTCCCGGTATTTCGCGGCTTTTTCGAATTCAAGGTTCGAGGCGGCCTCGAGCATCATTTTCTCCAAATCTTTTTTCGCGGAAACACGGTCCTTTTTGGAAAGCTTTTCCATCTCTTTCGAGATATCAGAAGTTTTTTTAATTTCTTCGAATATGGATGGGCGGATTTCTTTTTTAATCTGCCTCGGCGTGATGCCATGCTCGCGGTTGAAATTCTCTTGATATTCTCTACGGCGTTTGGTTTCATCAACCGTAAATTGCATAGATTCGGTCATAACATCTCCGTATAAAGTCGCGCGGCCGTTGATATGGCGCGCCGCGCGCCCGACGGTCTGGATCAAACTCGTTTTGTTTCGTAAAAACCCCTCTTTATCCGCGTCCAAGATTAAGATAAGCGCGACCTCCGGCAGGTCGAGCCCCTCTCTTAGAAGGTTTATCCCGACTAAAACATCAAATTCTCCCCTGCGAAGGCGGCGCAAAATATCCGTCCGCGCCAGAGTCTTTATCTCTGAATGAAGATATTCCGCGCGGATATTTTTTTCTTTAAGGTAATCCGATATTTCTTCAGCCATTCTCTTCGTCAGTGTCAGGAGCAAAACGCGCTCTTTGACTTTAACTGCTTTAATTATCTCTTCTTCTGCGTTTTTAATTTGTTCTCTTGCGGGCCTGATTTTGATTATCGGATCCAGTAACCCCGTCGGGCGGACGAGTTGTTCAATAACCCCTGAACCGAAGTTCGACTTCAAGGTGCCCCGAAGTCGAACTTCGGTAGATTTAGCAATTTCATACGGCCCGGGTGTGGCCGATACGAATATCGCCTGCCCGACTTTTTTTTCAAACTCCTCGAATTTTAGCGGGCGGTTGTCTAGCGCCGAGGGTAGGCGAAATCCGTATTCGACAAGCGTTTTTTTACGCGCCTGATCCCCGAAATACATCCCTTTTATCTGCGGGACCGACATATGCGATTCATCAACAAAAAATAGTGTATCTTTTGGCAGATAATCAATCAATGTATAAGGAGGGGAGCCGGGCTTTCGCGCCGAGAGGTGTCGAGAATAATTCTCGATCCCGGAACAATACCCAACGTTTTTTAGCATTTCTAAATCAAACCGCGTCCTTTGCTCGATTCTCTCGGCTTCGAGCAATTTCCCTTCCTTTTTTAACTCGCGGACCCTCGTCTCCAACTCTTTTTTTATATTTTTCATTGCCCGTTCGATTTTTTCCCTTGGCGTAACGAAATGTTTTGCCGGGAAGATTTTTACCTCGCTCGGAAAAACAAGCTCCTTAACACCGGGTGTTTGAATCTCCCCAACACCCGGTGTTTTCCTGCCCGTTGGGGAAAGCGAGGTTATTCTTTCGATTTCGTCTCCGAAAAATTCAACGCGCGTAATAGTCTCTCCGTCTGGGGAAGCTATATCGATTACGTCCCCTTTAACGGAATAAGTTCCTGCTCTTAAGTCAAAGTCTCCGCGTTCGTATTGGATGTCCGCCAAATCGCACAAAAACTTTTGCCGCCCTATCCGCAAGCCAATTTTTAATTCGACCGACATCGCGCCGTACTCCTCCGGATCGCCTACGCCATAAATGCAGGAGACCGAGGCAACGATTATAAAGTCTCTCCGTGTGAGCGCGGACTGGGTTGCCGAATGGCGCAGGCGGTCTATGAATTCATTTATTTTGGCATCTTTTTCTATATAAGTGTCAGTCACTGGCAGATACGCCTCCGGCTGGTAATAATCATAGTAAGAAACGAAATAATGGACGGCATTTTCCGGAAAAAATTCTTTGAATTCCTGATACAATTGCGCGGCGAGAGTTTTATTATGCGAAATAATCAAAGCCGGCCGCCCAATTTCAGCAATCGTATGCGCCATCGTGAGTGTTTTCCCGGATCCAGTCACGCCAAGCAAAGTCTGGAATCTTTTTTTTGCGCGAATCCCCGCGACCAATTTCTTTATCGCCTCCGGCTGATCACCAGCTGGTTTCAATAAATTTTTGTTCGAAAAATTCATTTTGGCAAACTTATATTATAGCATAAGATTAACTTATGATCGGATATCTTGAAGGTAAGGTTATTTCAAGGCGGGAGAAGCATATAATCTTAAATGTCGGCGGGGTCGGGTATAAAGTTATGTTAAACACAGAAACGCTCCATAAATTTTCCGAGGGATCGGATGCCAAAATATGGACGCACCTGCAACAGAGGGAAGACACCATCGAGCTATATGGATTTATAACTCCGGACGAGCTCGAATTGTTCGAAACTCTGATTAGCGTTTCCGGCGTTGGGCCGAAGACAGCACTTTCTGTTTTAGGCGTTGCTCCAGCGGATACTTTAAAGCGGGCTATTTCTTCAGGAGAGATAGGCTATCTCACGAAAGTTTCCGGAATAGGACGCAAAACCGCTGAAAAAATTATGTTGGAGCTTCGGGAGAAGTTTGGGAAAGCAACTGTGGAAGGAGTGGAGTTGAAAGAAGAGCAGGATGTTATCGAAGCACTCGAATCTCTGGGTTACTCCGCGCGGGATGTCCGGGAAGCGCTGCGAAAAATCCCGGATGAGATAAAAGGGACATCCAAGCGCGTCAAAGAAGCGTTAAAAATTTTAGGCGGAAATGGATAGGATGCTACGCGCGATAAAAAAAATTATTCCCGAACCGATTTTTGATTTTTTCTCGCCTTTTTATCATTGGCTTCTTTCTTTTCTCGCGGCGTTTATATACTGGTTCCCGGCGAGGTCAATGAAAGTTGTCGGCGTCACTGGCACTTCCGGAAAAACCACGACTGTCGAATTTTTATATAAAATTTTTACGGACGCTGGATTCAAAACAGCGTCTCTCTCCGGCATCTGGTTTCGGATTCTGGACAAGTCCGAGCCGAATCTTTTGAAAATGACCATGCCCGGGAGGTTTCGAGTTCATAGATTTTTATACGAGGCGAAAAAAGCTGGCGCAGAATACGTTTTTATCGAGATTACGTCCGAGGGAATTAAACAATATCGGCATAAATTCATAAAATTCTACGCCGCGATTTTGACCAATCTTTCTGAAGAGCATCTTGAATCGCACGGCGGCTTTGCAAATTACCGCGAGGCCAAGGGCGAGCTTTTCAAAATAGCACCCCTAGTTTTTTTAAACGGGGAGGATCCGAATCTCGAATATTTTCAGAAAATTTCTCCGAAAGAAAAGATTATTTATATAGCTTCGGACTACCCGCCCGATTTGAAATTAAATTTGACCGGGGAATTCAATAAAATGAACGCGGTTGCCTCCCTCGCTTTCGCGAAATGGGAGGGGGTGCTCCCGAGCGTGGCCAAGGAAGCACTCACCAAGATTCCGGGGATTCCCGGCAGAATGGAATATGTGGACGTTCCAGCCGGAATTAGAAAAGATTTTCGTGTTTTGGTTGATTACGCTTTTCTGCCACAGACGCTGATTAAAGTCTACGCGCAAGCGAGATCGGAGAGTTCCGGGCTTGTCTGCGTTTTGGGGGCGGCGGGAGGGGGGCGGGATAAATGGAAGCGCCCGCTTTTGGGGGATATCGCTTCGGAATTTTGCAGAAAAGTTTTTATTACGAACGAAGACCCTTACGATGACGACCCAATGCAGATAATGGGCGAGGTTGCTGGAGATCATAAATTCGAAATAATTTTGGATAGGAGGCAGGCGATACGGCTTGCTTTGGAGCAGACAAAACCCGGGGAGACGCTCGTGATTACTGGCAAAGGAGCGGAGCCTTGGATTATGGGATCCGGCGGATCAAAAATTCCATGGGACGATCGCCTAGTTGTCCACGAGGAGTGGGAAAAAATGAAATAATCCCGTCACTGCGCGAGCGACGGGATTATTCTTCGCAAAGAACGACTCTTCTAGAATCCGAGTTTTCCCCGGAAGGCGATGACCTCGGGTATGGGTGGGTTTTTGGTGCTGAATGTGGGGGTGGCAGGAACCTCAACAACGTGTTTTACGTATTGAGTTTTATTGAGCTCCTCCTCGATCGTCTCGCAGTTTTTAATACCTCTAATCTTAAGGGCGAACCGCGAATTGCCTTTGGATTTTGAGCCAGAAACCTTTATTGCCATTCCCTCCGCGAGATTTCCGACTGTTTTTATAACGTGTCCTTTATTGCCGATTTTCTCATTGGCTTCTCTCTTCGTGAAAAAAAGCATTATTCCCCCTTGCTTCACCAACACCTACTTTATAGTTGAGAAACCGTTTCTCCCTCAGAAGTCACGCATCTGTAAAATATGGCGTTTCCTGTTTTTCAAGGTAATCCATAACCTCCTTCGGTTTTTCTTAACTTTAGCATTTTCGGATATAAAAAACAAGTCCTGGACAGAATTTCTTAAAAGTTTTAAGGTTAAATTGAAAATATCTTTGAAGGAGGCAAACATGATAGTGAACACGGCCGTAGTGGAAGAAGAAGAGGGACCGCTAATCCCATGGGCGGCAAAATACGTGAACCAGGCCGGAAGCCCGGAACAACCGAAGGAAAAAACTGTCAGAATTGGGCTCTTCTCGAGTCATAAGTCAGCACACGCATTCGCTCGCGGACTGCCCCCACCTTTTTTAGACGGAGTTCTTGAAAGAGTTGAGCCTGCTTTCTAGGTTCATCGCCCTCGCCTCAATAATTGCGCAACCCCAGTCTCCCGGGGTTGCCTCTTTATTTAAAATAGGCTTATTATTAGGGATATGGATTACCTACAAAGCCGAAAAATAAAGGGAATTATATTAGCGGTAGGCGCGTTTTTGACAATGTTTCTCGCGGTTAAATCGTGGGAGGTTATACAAGATATCTCCGCGCCAAAACTAGACCGCCCTTCGTTGACGATTTTGGGCGAGGGCAAAATTTTTATAAAACCCGATATCGGGCAGGTTAGTCTATCTGTTGTATCAGAGGCGGTTACTGTTGCCGACGCGCAGAAAAAAGCAACGGATGCGATCAATAAAGTTTTCGCATCGCTGAAGGAAAACGGCGTTGAGGAAAAAGATATAAAGACAACCAGCTATAATATAAACCCCAAATACTCGAGCTATCCGGCACCGGTCCCGATGTACTATCCGGATGGGACCACGAATCCGAGCGCGCCTAAAATTGTCGGATACACTGTCTCTCAAAGCTTGGAAGTAAAGATTAGGAATCTCGAAAAAGCCGGAGATATTTTATCCAAAGTTGCTTCTGCTGGCGCGAATCAAGTTAGCGGGATTACTTTTACGACCGAGGACCCTTCTCTGGTGCAGGCTGAAGCGAGAGCAAAAGCAATTGATGACGCCAACAAAAAAGGAAAAGAACTTGAAGATAAATTAGGAATCAAGCTCGGAAAAATTATCGGCTTCTACGAGTCTGGCGGGCCGTATCCGGTTTATCGCGATTACGCTTTGGGCAAGGGCGGAGAAATGGCTTCCATTCCGGCGCCCGAAATTCCTGTTGGCGAAAACGAAGTTACCGTAAACGTTAGCGTAACCTACCAGATTAGATAATATGGAACACCCTTCGACAAGCTCAGGGCAAGCAACCGGACCGCGCGATGTCTTTCTGCAATTTCTCTCGGTGATATCTCTTTACGTCGCCGCTGGAAGCTTTATCACGCTCATCTTCCAATATATAAATTATTTGATTCCGGATCCACTTCAGGCGGGCTACGGATATATAACTTCCGTTTTTGATTCGATTCGCTGGTCTATTTCCATTTTGATTGTAATTTTCCCCGTTTACGCATGGACACTTTGGTTCATGGATAAGGGATATAAGGAAATTCCAGAAAGAATGGCGATGAAATCCAGAAAATGGCTCGTCTATTTGACCATATTCGTTGCCGCGCTCTTGATGATTGGGGATTTCGTCGCATTGGTTTATCAGCTCTTGCGGGGGGAATTTACTTCAAGCTTCCTTCTTAAGGTGCTCACCATCATATTGATTGCGGGCGCAGTTTTTATTTACTACCTCAAGGAAATAAAAAGGCAGACGGGGGAGGCCAGATCTTCTTTTGTCAAAACAGTATCTTATGCCGCAATCGCCGTTGTCGCAGTTTCGATCATTGGTGGATTTTTCATCGTCGGCTCTCCAAAAGAAGAGAGGGCGTATCGTTTTGACGAGCAAAGAGTTTCTGATTTGCAGAATATTCAAAATGAAACGGTTTATTTCTGGCAGGCAAAACGGAAGCTTCCCAATGATTTATCTGAATTGAACGACAGCATTAGGGGATTTCGCGTTCCGGTGGATCCGGAAAATTCCTCGAATTATATTTACAGAAAAACGGGAAATTTAAGTTTCGATCTTTGCGCCAACTTTGCCCGAGCGAGCCGAAGCGGACTAGACAGAACTGCGGCTGAAAAGCCGATGCCGATTGGCCAGCCCTACGATATCTCAGGATATTGGGATCATGAGGCCGGGCAAATATGCTTCCAGAGGACAATCGATCCTGACAAGTTCCCACCACTTGAAAAAACAAAACTGTAAAATCTACCTAATTCTCCATAATATCCGGAGCGTATATAATGTAGGCGCGATTTTCCGCACGGCCGACGCGGCCGGCGTTTCGAAAATTTATTTGACCGGATATACTCCGGATCCTGCTCAAAAAACTGCGCTCGGTGCCCAGAAATTTGTTTTGCGGGAGCGAAAACGCGATATCGGAGAGCTTATTAAAAATCTTTGGACATCCGATGTCCAAATTGTTGCGCTGGAGCAGGCAAAAAATGCGATTGATTATCGAAAATTTAAGCCAATATTTCCGATTGCCTTAATCTTAGGAAACGAGGTTCGCGGCCTATCGCCGGCATTACTAAAGAAGTGCAACAAAATAATTCAAATTCCGATCTATGGCAAAAAAGAATCTTTGAATGTATCCGTCGCGGCTGGCATAGCTCTATTTGAATTAATACGAACTCTCGGCGATTAAATCTCTAGATTGGCTTAAAAGGAGCACATCTTCGTGCCGATTATCCCAAAATTCCCGCGAGAGGCCTAAGTAAATCCGCCATTCTTTATAATCGAAATCTGAATCGTTTTTGAAATCATTTATGCATCCGGGGTAGCTCGCGTGTTCTCCAATAAAGTTGGCGCACTTATTATCGATTCCGGTTTGAAAATTTATTATTGGTGTTGTGCAGTATGGGAGCGAGTCCAAATATTTTTCGCATTTCTCCGGAAGGTCGCGAACTTGGGGCAAATCCGAGATATGAGGGCAAAAACTTGAGATCGAGGGGGAATAGGTTTTCGATTGCGCGAGGTATCCCGAGCACTTATTTAATTTGAAATTAAATCCTCTTGGAGAAGGAGCTGTAGAAATTATTGCCCTTTCTCCGGGATTAAGGACTATTGAGTTTCCGAATTCATCAGACCCGATTCTAACGCTCTCGTTGTTTTTATTTTTCAAGATGAGCCCGGTTATTATTACTTTTCCGCGGTTCGAAGATGGAGCGGAGAGCTGAACGTACTCTTCAGCATAGCCGAGCCTCGTCGAACCGAAGGCCTGTAGGGTGATGTTATCTTTAGTCGCTTGCGTCGATACTGTCGCGGAAATTGAACTGCCTATCTGAGAAGGAGGAGAAACTGGAGACGGAGGAGTTACTGGCTGCGGCTGGCCGATTCCGGAAGATCCGGAAGTCCCGCTTATTTCTTCTTCGACGGAACCGCTTCCGGACGGCGAGCCAAATTTAATTCCGCTATTTCCAAAAAGACCGCTCGAATTTCCGCGCGAAGAAAAAAGCGCCGCGATTAGGACAACGGCAAAAAGCAAAATCCCCGCATCAGAACCTCCTCCACCTCCACCGCCTTCACCTCTTTTTTCCGCCATATAAAGATATTTTAAGCCAAAATCATTAATTTGACAATTAGTAAGAAATAAGGTAATGTTATGAAAATTTGTTAAGGGAGGGGACTATGCTTAAAAATCCGTTGGTATTAGCTTTTATTGCTTCATTGTTTTTTGGAATCTGCCCTATACTCTTCAAGCTTGCGATAAGTAGCGGGCCAGCGCCTGACGTTGTGATCTGGGTTGGGGCCGGTGTAACAATAGGCGGATGCGTCTGGAAGTTTTTTGAAGGAGGATCGCTTAGCTACTCCTGGTCGCTGATCTGGAACTCCACATTTAGCGGGATTATTTATACGGCTGGCCTGGTCTGTGCATTGCTTGCGCTCAAAAGCGAAGGCGGGTATCTTTCCTTGATCGTCCCGATTTACAATATCAATACAATCTGGACGATGCTTGCGGGATTGATTTACTTTAACGAGTACCAAAAAGTCTCCATTTCGCACGCAGTGATAGGCGCCGTATTGATTATTATCGGAGGAGGATTTATCGGCCTTGCAAAAAAGTAAGGAGGACTAATGTCAAAGCGAGGCAGAAATTTCTCGGGAGAGTATTGGCAAATTCCCCCAAAGCCAAACAGAGAAGAACGAAAAAAAATCAGAGGCATTTTAAGGGGGAGGGTAGAGAGGAGTAGGACTAGGCGAGAACGCCCAAGTCTAACGGCTCTCTTTGAGAAAGAACTTCAAAAGAAGAATAATTAAATGGAGGGACATTGCGTAGCTAGGAAGGGTATCCGGACGGATGACCCTTCTTTTTTTTGGGAAATTAGTGTAATATAGCCCTATGTTGAGTGTTTTTCCGCAATTGTTTTTTCTCGAGCAAATAGCCCCGTTTATACTGCGCCTGGCTTTGGGCGCTATTTTTATCTTGCGTGGGTATAAAAAACTAAAAAGCGCGGAGAAAAATATGTGGACGCGAGTTGTTATAGTCGCGGAACTCGGTGGAGGAATTTTGCTTCTCGCTGGATTTTTGACGCAAATTGCCACGATAGTTATTGCGCTCGACCGAATCGGCGCGCTTTGGAAAAATAAATTTCAAAACTGGGAATTTGATTTGATCCTTCTGACCGCGGCGATCTCGTTGATTTTCCTCGGCCCCGGATTTTTATCGATTGACTTTCCATTTTAAAATATGCCCGAGAATGCCAAATTTAATTGCGAGGGGATATTGATAACTTTCGACGAGCTTGTTGGGAAGCTTTTGGATTTTATAAATGACAAGCCCGAGAGAGAATATAAAATAGTTGTTGGGACGGATTCGAGGGCGGATAAGGAAGTCCATCTGATTACCGCAGTTTCGATAGTCCGCGTCGGCAACGGTGGAAGATATTTTTGGACAAAGTCCGGGATAGTCATTGTGCCTACGATGCGCGAGCGAATTTATAAAGAAGTAATGTATTCGATCGCGTTTACGCAAGAATTGAAATCGAGATTAAAGGACAAGCTCGGTGACGAATATTTCTGGGATAAAAAAATTTCCGTGCATCTTGATGTTGGGCAGAAAGGCCCTACCAAAGAGCTCGTTGACGCCGTCGTTGGCATGGTCAAGGGATACGGATTTGAAGCCGTCATCAAGCCGGATTCCTACGCCGCGTTTGTGCTGGCCGATCGGCATACATAATTGTCCTCGTCGTCCAATGGATAGGACACAAGCCTCCGAAGTTTGAGATCCGAGTTCGACTCTCGGCGAGGACGCATTATAATAAAACTATGCAAGGAAAGCCGAAAATAATATTAGTTGACGATAGCGATCAGAAGCGCGCGACCTATTCGGATAAATTTAGGTCCGAGGGATTCGAAGTACTCGAGGCGGTGGATGGCAAAAAAGGCCTTGAGATGATTAAAGAGAAAAAGCCTGATTTGATTTTCACGGGGATCGATATGCCGGAGATGGATGGGTTCACTATGATCCGCGAACTCAAAAAAGACCCCGAGCTATCTAAAATTCCGATTATGATCAGCTCGCACATGAACAGGAAAGCAGACCAGATAACAGCAAAAGAATTAGGCGTTCAGGAATTTATATATTATGGCTTTGTTACGGTAAATGAAGTTGTCAAAAAAGCGCGGAATCTTTTTGGGGAGAAAAAATAAATCTCGGGCTGTAGTATAGAGGTAGTACACAAGGCTGGGGGTCTTGTAGTCGGGGTTCGATTCCCCGCAGCCCGACTAAAGATTTGCTAATTCTTGGGAAGTTATCTCAAATTCCCTCCCGTTTTTGATCTGGCCGCGGATTATTTTCTCTGAAATTATTTTCTCGATTTTATCTTGGATGAATCTTTGCATGGGGCGCGCGCCCATCGCAGGATTGTACCCGCCTTTGGCGACCGCATCAACGAGCGCGTCATTTATTTTAAGAATATAATTTTCGCGCTCAAGCCTTTGTTTTAATTTATTTAAGGAAATTTTTGCGATTTTAGTCAGCACCTCAATTCCCAGCGGGTGGAAGATTACGACGGAATCGAAGCGGTTCAATAATTCTGGGCTGATTATCTTGTCCTGGTGAATTTTTGAGATTATTTTCTCAACCATCCCGGAAGGATCGGCATTCTCTTTTATCATCTGCCAGATTAATTCCGACCCGGCGTTCGACGTCGCAATTATTATAGCATTTCGCATATTTATTTTTTTTCCCTGGAAATCCGTGAAAAATCCTTCGTCAAGAACTTGAAGGAATAGGTTGCGGACTTTCGGATTGGATTTTTCAAACTCATCGAGTAACAAAACCGCGTACGGCTGGGAGGATATTTTTGATGCAAGCAAGCCCGGCTCGTTTTTCTCAAAGGAGCCGATCAGGCGGTTTATGCTATCCTCGGCTTGATATTCGGACATATCAAAACGGATCATGGATTCTTCACTTTTGAAATATATATAGGCGAGCGCTTTTGCCGTTTCCGTTTTTCCAACGCCAGTCGGACCCAAAAAAAGAAAACTCGCGAGTGGTTTTTGGCGGCTTTCGATTCCGGATCTCACTCTCCTAACGGCGTTCGCGACGGCATTTGTCGCCTCAGTCTGCCCGACTACGCGCTCCGCCAAGATTTTCTCAAGGTTTAGAAGTTTTCCCTTTTCTCCTTCCGATATCTCTCCCAGAGGCATTTTCGTTTTTTTGCCGACAATATCCAAAACGATCTCAAGGGGAATTATCTTCTCCCTTTTAATAATCCCCTCACTAAAGACATCTTTAAGAAGTTCAACCGCTCGCTTGGGCATAGTTCCTTCAACTATATTTTGTTCGGCAACTTCGGCAGTTTTTTCAAGCGCCGGATAAGAGATTATAATTTTATATCTTAGGGATTTTTCAATTGCCACTGCTTCGTTTTCCAAAATTTCAATGACATATTCAGGGCTCGACTCCTCAAGATCAATCCTTTCAAAAAATTTCATAAAAGCCTGATTCGATTCCAGAATTTTCCTGGCGCTTGTCTTATCCGCAAGCGCTATTATATGAATCGCTGGATTTGAAAGATAAGGGAATAAAAGTTCAAGGGCGTTTATTCCCGTATTTGCGAGCGATTCCACGAATTCCGGAAAATTATCTATCGCTAGAATTATGTTCCCCGCGCGAACTGTTTCATTCATGAGCTTGATAATTATCGCTTCGGCGTCTCCCTTTGTTTTCCCTGACGCGATTATCGATTCCGCATAGAACTTAAATACGCGCTTATGCTCGAGGGTCGGGAAAATTTTTCCTTCCGATATGGCTCGAGTGAGGCCCAAGAGAAGCGTATGTTTTCCGACTCCGGCTGCGCCGACTACGAGGACATTCGCCCCGGCGCTCTTAAGCAAAGCACGCTCAATCAATTCCATTTCGCGATCCTTGCCGATGATCTCCTCCTTAAGGGCTTCAGCTTGCGGGGCAAGATCATACGCAAATTTTTCAAGAAAATATGTTTCTCCGTAAGCGAAATTTTTTCCCAATCCTGGAAGCCGCGCCAAATGTTTCCGTCCCCACCATCGCCTAGAGAGTATTTCATCCGTAATTTCACGCTCCGCCCAAGAGGCGGCTTTCTTGACGCTCGATATTTTGATATTTCTATCAATGATTATATTTTTTAAATTTGAGTTTTCAAAAAGGGAAGTAGCGATATCTGTAAAAGAACTCCCTCCAGGATTTTCCGGCGCGATTTGAGAAAGGCTTTCTTCTTGCATTCCAAGCCGGAAAACAAATTTATGCCAAGCTGGATTTTGCAAGAAATCTAGAGTGGCAAGGTAGCCTCTTATGTCGCTAGTTTTTGAATTGAAAAACGAATCAAGAGCTAAAATAACCAAGCGGCAGGAAGCGAACATATATAATAAACCAAGCCAGAAATTGGAAGAAGGGAAAGCAAACGCGTATTCCTGTAGCACCGCGCTTCCCGAGAATTTTAAAACCGCGGAGTAAGTTACGGGCAGTAGAAAAACTAGAATTCCGATGTTAAAAATTATCCCCAATCCGTGCCTTGCCGGCGATGGGAAGATTTTTTCTAATACTAGGACTCCTGTGAATTTACTCATCTATAAGAGAAAAAGAGTAAGACCGCCGATAAAAAGAATAGGGACCAAAACAGGAAAAATAAGCCATGAGATAAAAGAAATTATAAATAAAATGGCTAGAAATAATTCCGATAAAATGCCGGATATAATTAAAGCGGAGCGGAGTAGAACGCCAACGATTCTAGAAATTATATTTACAACAAGCGATTCAAAGAGCGCCTGCGGACTAAATCCGCTGCCGCTATATCTTTCTTCGAGCCGCCATATGGGGGAGATAAGGGTTTTCGACAGTATTCCGATTGAAAAGAAATGATAAAAAAACCAGACGAGATTTCCAAAGATCCCAATCATTTCCGAAATCGCCCGGCTATAGTGCCAGAAAATATACTCGAAAAAAAGAATCGCCATCCCCATCTACATATTATATAGCAAGAGGGGAAATTTTGTCCGCCCCTTGCGGAGCAGACTTGGTGGTGCTATTTTGATGAGTAAATTGAGAGGAGGGGATAGCCTATGAAAGTTCTTGTCCAGTTCAAAATAACTCTGGTTAATGATAGCGGAAAGGTGCTTGAAGATGATGTACAACACGATATCGAAGAAGTTCTGGAAGTTGAAGCTACGGCGGGGTTGATGAGAATAGAGAAAGACGTCTCTCATCTTTGCTTGTCCGAGTCCGTTGTGATTGGGGCAGGAAAAAGTGTTTCGGTCGTCGTTGCGGATTGGCTGAAAAAGCTCTGCGGTTTGAGCTCCTACATTCCGTATAGAGAGAAAAGGCGGCATGAGATAGCCTCAATCCGTGAAGGTTTACGCAAGGTTTCAGACGAAGAGCTGGATCAGCAGTACGTCTCGATGGGCATTACGGATTCAGGAATAGCGGAGGCTTACAAAGCCGAGTATGAAGATCGCAGTCGAGCACTTCCGTAATTTCCAGGTTGTTGCAAAACAGGAAGCAAAGAGCGTGGCGGGAAATCTTGCCACGCTCTTTTTTGTAAGAGTTCTAGCGCCTAGCAGGGGTTAGTAATTTTTATTTTGAAAACAAAAGCGAATTTGTTTGTCCTCCCACTAGGAATCGGACCTAGGTACACCGCTTAAGAGGCGGGTGCTTTGCCACTAAGCTATGGGAGGATATTTAATTTCTTAGCCTAAATTAACAGTTTAGGCAGCCCAGGTCAATTCTTAAACTGTTGTATTAGTTCAACAATGGTGCTATAACGCCAATAAGCCTTGATTTTTTAAAAATTTATGAGAAGGGGATTTGTTCAAATTTGTTTCAGCGAGGCGCAAAACCAAAAAGGAGAAGCGTATGAATGACAAAAAGGATAGCAATATGACAGATGAGCAAAGGCTGTATTACGCGTGCGAAACAGTGCGAGCCGCAATGGTTGTTGGCGCATCGACGCACGCCCTGGTTCACGCATTAGATCGCGGGGGATCAGCAGAAATTCCCGAGGTCGCTGGTCATGATTCCGAAATCTCTGGCTTGATTTCCCGTCGCGAGTGGGCAAAGCTTTTCTCGAATGAAGCTTGGCTCACTCTTCTAGAGGGAGCACAAAATCTTGGGTCAATGCAAAATTGCGTATTGTTTGAGGAGTTGGAAACGATTGCGGAGCGTTATCCCATAGAAACGAAAGGACATCTCGACGTCGAATTTATCAGCGTCATGCTAGGACGAAGAGAATAAATTTGTCATCTCTTTCTAATCCCATCGGCTCGTTCAGGTTGATTCTTGGGCGGGCCTTTTTTTTTTTTTTTTTCC
>MFIO01000001.1:62870-89790 GCA_001780775.1 Candidatus Giovannonibacteria bacterium RIFCSPLOWO2_12_FULL_43_11c
TTTTTATTTCTTTTTCCAGGAACGGAACTTTGGGTCCTGGGTCATAAACCACTTATCTTTATTATCAAACCACCAATCATCCGGATGGGTCTTAATGATTTGCGCGGCCAGTTTTTTGCCAGAAGGCGTTTTTAGGCGCTTCGGGATTCCCTTTATCCAACTTCCGGCTTTTTTATTTCCCTTCTCCTCTTCTTGGCGAAGTGTGGCGATCCATTCAATGACATCAGAATCTTTTGCAATTTTTCCTTCGAGTGTTTCTCGCGCCTGCTCTTCGTTATAGGCATCCTGAATTTCTTTTCCGAAGGGCAGTGTGGCCGCAATATCACGGATTGCATCGCGTTCCGCGAGGCGCCCGTAGCGCTGATGGACGTAATTCAAATCCGAAGTTCTTGCTTCACCGAGATCGTGCATCAGGCAGAGGAAAATAACGCGATCAACGTTTGCCTTTGGGGTAAGTTTCGCCAAGATATAGCCGATTACCGCTGTCCTAAATAAATGTTCCGCGACGGATTGCTCTCCCGTTCCCAAAAACCACAACCCGGAGCGGGGAGTTTTCTCTAAAATACCCAACTCGTATACAAAATCCGTAATCGCGCTCCAGTCTTTTTTTCTGAGCTTCATTTTTTAAAACTCAAATATTTTCCCTTTTTTAGGCAATCTGTGCAAATTTTAATTCTGCCGCCCGAAGTCCCGCCTGTGCGGGCAGGCAAAGTCGCCCACTGAAGATTTGGATATTTTCTGGTTTTTTTTGTTGGATTGTATTTTCCGCGCAAAAGCACTCTTTTGACTCCCATCTGCGTTCCTTTTTTGCAAATTGGACATTCCTTAGCCATTCAAAAAATATATGATAAAGTGAACAAATATGCAAGCGCAAGCTTTTGATCCGGCGATAATATTTTATATAGCGATTTTGATTATGTCCGCCGTGATCCACGAGGTATCGCACGGTATGGCGGCTTTTATGCTGGGCGACCCGACCGCGAAAAACGCAGACCGCCTGACTCTTAATCCAATCAAGCATTTGGATATGTTCGGATCGATAATTCTGCCGCTGATTTTTATAATAACCAATGCGCCCTTTTTCTTCGCTTATGCAAAACCTGTTCCGTATAACCCATACAATTTGAAAAACCAAAGATGGGGTCCGGCGATTGTCGGCATCGCGGGTCCGGCCGCGAATATTTTTATCGGCATCCTCTTCGCGATCATTTTTAGGATATCTGGATCATATGCAACATTTTCAAATTTAATCTTTGCGATAGTGCAAATCAATATCTGGTTGGCACTCTTCAATCTCGTCCCGATCCCGCCTCTAGACGGCTCAAAACTTCTTTTTTCTCTCCTCCCGCCCAGATTCTACAACCTCGAAGCGTTCATGGAGCAATATGGTTTTTTCATATTGATAATCCTGATATTTATTCTTCCGGGAATATTATTCGTCCCCCTCGGCGGCTTAGCCTCTATTATATTGCGGCTTCTCGTAGGCTCATGAATTGACTCAATCAAGTTACTTTGTTAGACTTTTCTTCATCTATGCCGACAATACAACAGTTAGTTAGGCGGGGCAGGAAGCCCATCATAAAAAAATCCAAAGCCGTGGCGCTTGCTCGCGGTTTTAACCTTGTTAAAAATACGCCGGTTTTCTATCCGTCTCCATTCAAAAGGGGAGTTTGCCTTAAGGTTTTTACCACAACTCCCAAAAAACCTAACTCGGCCTTGCGAAAAGTAGCCCGAGTCCGCCTTACAAACGGGATGGAAGTGACCGCGTATATTCCGGGGGAAGGGCACAATTTGCAGGAGCACTCCGTCGTTGTTATCCGCGGAGGCAGGGTCAAAGATCTTCCCGGAGTCAGGTATCATATTGTCCGCGGAGTTTTGGACACATCCGGAGTCGAGAACAGAAAACAGCAGAGATCTAAGTATGGAGCAAAGCGCCCTAAAGAATCTAAATAATTATGCGAAGACCATTCAAGAAAAAATTTGAGCGAAATCCGGATCCAGTTTATCAATCGGAGCTCCTTGAGAAATTCACGAATTATATAATGTTTGACGGGAAAAAATCTACCGCGAGAAAAGTTATGTATGATGCAATTAAAATAATCGGAGAGAAAACGAAAAATCCAGACCCGCTTAAAGTTTTGGAGGCGGCGGTCGCGAACGCATCTCCTCTTTTGGAGGTTCGCTCAAGAAGGGTTGGAGGAGCTACTTACCAGGTTCCGAGAGAGGTTAGCGAGGCTAGAAAAGTGACTTTAGCGCTTCGCTGGCTGATTGGCGCTGCAAGATCCAAGAAAGGAAAACCAATGGCGGAGAAATTATCGGAAGAACTTCTAGCCGCTTCAAAAAACGAGGGAGGCGCGATTAAGAAAAAAGAAGATACTCGAAGGATGGCCGAGGCCAACCGCGCATTCGCGCATTTCGCGTGGTAAGTATATATGCCCCGAGAATATCCACTAGAAAGGACGCGCGACATTGGAATTATCGCACACATAGACGCTGGCAAAACCACTGTTTCTGAGCGGGTTTTATTTTATACTGGAGTTTCGCATAAAATCGGCGAGGTGCACGAAGGTGAGGCGGTGATGGACTGGATGGAGCAAGAAAGGGAGCGCGGAATCACGATTACCTCCGCCGCGACTACCTGTTTTTGGACCCCGTCATACTTGCCAAAAGACAAGAAAAACGAATTTCGCATAAATATTATTGATACACCCGGGCACGTTGACTTTACGGTTGAGGTTGAAAGATCTCTTCGCGTTTTGGACGGCGGGGTTGTCGTTTTTGACGGCGTTTCCGGAGTTGAACCGCAATCGGAGACGGTCTGGAGGCAAGCTGATAAATATAAAGTTCCAAGAATTTGTTTCATAAATAAGCTCGATCGAATGGGCGCGTCATTTTTCGGAAGCCTCGCTTCTATTCACGATCGGCTGACGCCAAATGCCGTCGCGGTTAATATTCCGATCGGGCTTGAATCAGATTTTCAAGGATTGATTGATTTAATTCGGATGAAATTTATCAAATTCGAGGGCGAACATGGAGAAAAAATAATCGTAGAAGATATTCCCGAATCACATAAGGCCGAGGCGGAAAAATGGCGGCATAAGTTAATTGAAAAAGTCGCGGAGCAGGATGATTTTCTTACGGAAAAATATCTCGAAGGCAAAGAAATCAGCGAGGAGGAGATCAAAAAAACTTTGCGCAAGGCAACTCTCGCGTATAATCTTGTTCCTGTTTTTTGCGGCTCGGCTCTCAAAAATAAAGGCGTACAGATTATGCTCGATGGAGTCGTTGATTATCTTCCAAGTCCAGCAGATCTTCCGCCGGTGAGAGGAAAGGATTTAATAACAGGTGAAGAAATTTCGCGATTGGCAGACGACAACGTTCCATTTGCTTCCCTAGCTTTCAAGTTGCAGACGGATCCTTACGTCGGGCAATTAACTTATTTTCGAGTTTATTCCGGGGTTTTGAAGGCCGGGTCATACGTTTTAAATACAAATACGGAAGACAAGGAAAGAGTTGGACGAATTTTGCGAATGCACGCGAACCACAGAGAAGAGATAAAAGAAATTTACGCGGGAGAAATAGGCGCTATAGTAGGTCTAAAAAATACTAGAACTGGAGATACTTTGTGCGATCCGGAAAATCCAATCCGGCTTGAGACTATTACGTTCCCGGAGCCGGTTGTTTCGATGCGAATCGAACCGAAAACCAAACAGGACCAGGAAAGAATGGGGCTCGCGTTAAAGCGTCTTTCGGAAGAGGACCCGACTTTTAGAATTAAATCAGACGAAGAAACCTTGGAAACTATTATATCAGGAATGGGAGAACTACACTTGGAAATTATTGTTGATCGGATGAAAAGGGAATTTAAAGTTGAGGCGAATGTCGGGCGTCCGCAGGTTGCTTATAAAGAAACCGTCCGTGGAACTGCGGAAGCCGAAGGTAAATATATCAAGCAATCCGGAGGGCGCGGGCAATACGGGCACGTCCGCTTGCGAGCGGAAGCGCTTGAACGCGGGAAAGGAAACGAATTTGAAAATGAAATACGAGGAGGTGTTGTTCCGCAAGAATTCATTCCTGCCGTTGAGAAGGGCGTTAAAGAAGGGCTTGATCGCGGAGTTATCGCGGGATTTCCGCTTGTGGACGTTAAAATTTCTCTTTATGACGGCTCGTATCACGAGGTAGACTCTTCGGAGATCGCTTTCAAAATTGCGGCATCAATGGCGACACAAGAAGTTTGCAGACGCGCAAAACCAGTTTTACTCGAACCGATTATGAAAGTCGAAGTCGTGACTCCGGATAAATTCATGGGCGACGTCACCGGAGATCTAAATTCAAAACGCGCTAGAATAGAACAAATTTCCGATAGATTAAATCTGAAAGTAATCGACGCCAAAGTTCCATTGTCTGAAATGTTCGGATATGTGACGACGCTCCGCTCCAACACCGAAGGCCGCGCCTCATACACGATGGAGTTCTCCCACTACGAAGAAGTCCCCGCGAACGTCGCGGAACTGATAAAAGAAGGGAAAAAATAATTTTTAAAATAATCTTGCCCGATTGTAATTCGCGGTTGTTCTTGCTATGCTTTTTGGGAAACAGAAGAAGGAGGTTCTTATGACAATGAAAAACGGAAGCATGCGGAAAAGGATCGTTAATGCCATGATCGCGGACGTGGATGCTATGCCGGGTAGGGCAGGAGAAACCCCAATTTCCTGTCTTGCTAATATGCTTTCAAAGCTTAAGGATAGCCATGCCCGCAAGGCGACGGAAGCGATTACTGGCCTTGTGAATGGGCCGCCTAGCCCACTCCCCGTCACCAATCCAGAAAAGTTCTGGCGAGATATCTGCTTTCTTGCGAATTATCCAAAAGGCGACAGAAGTTCAATCAAGGAAGCATTTTTTGCTCGCCTGTTCGGTCCGACGTCTCTAGATCGCGATCTGCGGTCAATAGCGCTTATGGGATATCTTGAAAGCGGCGGCATGCTTACTGAGTCCCACCTCAGGGCTCTATGGTTTATTCGGGACGAGACACCAATTCTATGGCTTGGAGCAGCTGTTTCGAGTGGATTCTTCGTGCTTGCAAAAAGAGAAACACTTCGATTATTAAAGGAAGGGAAAGTTTGGTCTAAGATTGGGGATAGAAGGGTGGAGGCTCTAATTATAAGCCTCGATTCTTGGAAAAAATCCTGGCCATCCGATGAAAATTTTTTCGACATTGTTAAAGAGTTCCACAATGCCGCACCGGACCTCGAGACCAAAGAAAAGCTTCGAAAGTGGGCTGATAATCGCAAGGTCTCATTAGCTTCAGTTAGAGTTTAGACGGAATGAATGAGGAGGTACCGATGATAATAAATAAGAAAAAATGCTACCCCATTCCGAAAGCGGCAAAAATTCTGGGCGTATCTCGGATGACAATGCATCGATGGGCGACTATTTCAAGGGAACGGGAAAAGAGAGGGTTAGAGGTATTTCAGGACACAATTAGCTCTCGTTATTATGTTTCCGCCGATTCTGTAGACAAACTGTCTAAACGATTTGTCAGAATTAGCTAATTTAGAAATAGGAACATCAAATAGTCAAGGGCCACTCGCTTGCGGGTGGTCCTTTTCACAACCTATTGACGTTATTTCAGGCTTAGATTAGTATATAAAATACGCTTACAATTAGTGGCTGTTACTTAACTTTTTTTATTTTATGGCAAAATTTGAACGAACAAAGCCCCACTTGAATGTAGGGACAATAGGGCATGTAGACCACGGGAAAACCTCGCTGACCGCGGCTATTTTGCATGTCTTAAACTTAGCGGGGAAGAAGGTAAAGCTTGAAAATATAAGCCAAATTGACAATGCTCCGGAAGAGCGTCAGCGTGGAATTACGATAGCGCTTCACCACTCCGAGTATGAATCGGACAAGCGCCATTACGCGCATATCGATGCTCCGGGTCACGCTGACTATATTAAAAACATGATTACCGGTGCCGCGCAGATGGATGGCGCTATTTTGGTTGTATCTGCTGCTGACGGTCCGATGCCACAGACGAGAGAGCATATATTACTCGCGCGCCAAGTTGGAGTGCCTGCGATAATTGTTTTTCTGAACAAGGTGGATACGGTGGATGACAAGGAACTCGTGGACTTGGTTGAAACTGAAATTCGCGAATTGCTTACTAAATACGAATACCCCGGAGACGCAACTCCGATAATACGGGGATCCGCGACGAAAGCGCTCGAAGCGAAATCGGCGGATGACGAATGGGCGAAGCCAGTATTGGAGCTCATCAACAAATTGGATGAATATATTCCGGAGCCGGTTCGAGAAATAGATAAACCATTTTTGATGCCGGTTGAGGACGTATTCTCAATTGAAGGACGCGGAACGGTTGTCACAGGAAGGATTGAGAGAGGAAAGATAAAAATAAACGATGAAATTGAAATTGTAGGACTGAAAGACACCCAGAAGACAATAGTTACCGGAATTGAGATGTTCAACAAACAGCTTGATGAAGGAATCGCAGGAGACAACGCCGGAATTTTGCTTCGCGGGGTTAAAAAGGAAGACATTGAGCGCGGGCAAGTTTTGGCGAAGCCTGGATCAATCACTCCGCATACCGATTTTGAATCAGAAGTTTATATTCTTACCAAAGAAGAAGGCGGAAGGCATACTCCGTTCTTTACGGGATACAAGCCGCAGTTCTACATCAGGACCACTGATGTTACGGGAGAGGTTACATTGCCGCAGGGAATTGAAATGGTTATGCCAGGGGACACAATTAAATTTACAGTTAAACTTATCGGCCCTGTCGCACTTGAGGAAAAGTTGAGGTTCGCTATCCGCGAGGGCGGAAAGACAGTTGGAGCCGGAGTTGTAACTAAAATTAATAAATAACCGTTCCTAAAAAATTGGCACAGAAAGCATCCAAAAGTGAAACCGAGGAGCTCCAAAAACTACGCATCCGCATCCGCGGATATGACCATAAGATTTTGGATTCTTCGGTAAAGCAGATTGTAGACACAGCGCTTCGCTACGGAGCGGAGGTTATGGGTCCGGTTCCGCTTCCGACAGAAATTCGGAAGTATACTGTAAATCGCTCAACCTTTGTTCATAAAAATGCCAGAGAGCAGTTCGAAATGAGGGTCCATAAGCGCCTTTTGGATATTATCAACGTCACTCCTAAAATAATTGACGCGCTTACGAATTTAAATCTTCCCGCGGGAGTGGATATAGAGATAAAAATGTTGTAGAGAACCTGGAAGATTGCGGGGCGCCCCGCCAAAGCGGGGTGCTCATTTTTATAAGCTCACAAAGCTCGCAAAAAAAATGACAAAATTTATGTTAGCCCAAAAAATTCAAATGTCGCAAATTTTTGATGAAGCCGGAAATGTAATTCCAGTGACTATTTTGCGCGCGGGCCCTCTCGTCGTATCACAAATAAAGAATAAAGAAAAAGATAAGTATGAGGCGCTTCAGGTTGCCTTCGGAGAAAAAAATAAAAAAAACTTAACAAAAGCCCAGAGAGGACACCTTAAAGAATTGGGTAGCTTCAGATGGCTTAGGGAATTTAGAATTTCTCCAAAGTCGGACTTCAAGCGCGGCGATAAAATAGATATAACCGTTTTCAAAGAAGGGGATTTAGTCAAAGCAAGGGCCGAATCCAAAGGCAGGGGTTTCCAAGGAGCTGTCAAAAGGCACGGATTTGCTGGCGGGCCGAGAACACACGGGCAGAAGCACTCCGAGCGGGAAGTTGGATCGATAGGCGCTACTTGGCCACAGAGAGTTATCAAAGGAAAAAGAATGCCTGGAAGAATGGGAGGCAATATGGTTACTGTAAAGAATTTGAGAATTATCAAAATAGAGCCGGAGAAAAATATTTTATACGTTAAGGGAGCCTTGCCAGGAGCGCGTGGGGCTTTGGTGGAGATAATAGGGTAATATTATGGAGGCAAAGATTTACGACGATAGAGGAAAGGAAGCCGGGACATTAAAACTTTCGGCGAGTGTATTCGGTTTTCCGTGGAATGCCGAATTGGTTCGACAAGTTTTTCTATCAGAGAGAGCTAACGCTAGAAAAGTCTCCGCGCATACTAAAGATAGAAGCGAAGTTTCTGGAGGGGGAAAGAAACCTTGGCAACAGAAAGGAACTGGGAGAGCGAGGCACGGCTCGATACGTTCTCCGATCTGGATAGGAGGCGGAATTTCCCATGGGCCGAGAAAGGACAGGGATTACAGCGAGAAAATTAACAAGAAAGCAAAAAGAAAAGCCGTACTTACTATTCTTTCCCAGAAACTAAAGGATGGAGAAATACTTTTCATGGATAATTTGATTCTACCGCAGGCAAAAACCAAACATGCTCGGGAAATTTTGAGCAGTATGCCGGTCGGCCATTCACGAGTTTTGGTCGTTCTGCCGAGACAAGACGCGCCAACTTGGAGGGCTTTCCGAAATTTGAAAAACGTTTCTCTCAAGGAAGCTAGAAATTTGAACGCATCAGATCTGCTTTCAAACAAGTTTTTGATAATTCCAAAGGACGCAAGCAGAGTTTTAGAAGAAACTTTTTCAAAATAAATTATGTCCAAATTGATTAATCCTATAGTTAGCGAAAAGGCCAATATTTTGTCTTCGGGCGGAGTATATTCTTTTCGTGTTGAAAAAGATGCCAATAAATTTGATATTAAAAAGTCAGTTGAAGAGCTTTTTAAAGTTAATGTGCGAAGAGTTAATTTGATAACGATACCTCCAAAAAAAAGAATCATGCGCGGAAAAGCGGGCTTCAAATCCGGATACAAAAAAGCCATCGTTTATTTAAAAAAGGGGCAAAAGATTGACTTAGCATGAAAAGTTTTAAGCCAAAAACGCCAAGCCTTAGACAAACAACGGTTGTGGACTATAAAAAAGTTTTAACTCGGGGAGAGCCGGAAAAAAGTTTGACCCACGGGTTTATGCGTTCAGTCGGCAGAAATAATCGAGGCAGAATAACGACACGGCATAAAGGCGGAGGAGTTAAGAGGTTGTATCGCGAAATTGATTTTATTATGGATAAAAAAAATATCCCGGCCAGAGTTATTTCTATAGAATACGATCCGAACAGAACTGCTTTTATCGGGCTTGTTTCCTATCACGATGGGGAAAAAAGATATATGGTGATGCCAGCAGATATAAAGTTATATGACGAAATAATGATTTCTGAATCAGCCCCGCTTAAAATGGGGAATCGCCTGCCTTTGAAGAATATCCCGGTCGGAACTCAAGTGTATAATATAGAAGTTTACCCGATGTCAGGCGCAAAACTTGTCAGGAGTGCGGGAACTTTTGCAGAGGTATTAGCGCAGGATTCTCCGACTACCTTGATTAAGTTGCCGTCCAGCGAGATTAGAAAAGTTTCCGAAAATGCGTGGGCTTCGATTGGCCAGGCTTCAAATGAGGAGGCGAATCTGGTAGTTTTAGGCAAGGCTGGGCGTTCGCGCCATCTAGGAATAAGACCTACAGTCAGGGGATCCGCGATGAACCCAGTCGATCATCCTTATGGAGGAGGAGAAGGAAGAGCCATGCGCGGAACAAGGCGGCCGAAAAACCGCTGGGGCAAGGGGGTTAGGGGCGTTAAGACCAGAGGAAAGAAAAAGTGGTCGAGTAAAATGATTATACAGAGAAGAAAAAAATAATATGTCGCGTTCAGTAAAAAAAGGTCCCTATGTGGACAAAAAACTTTTGAAGAAAATCTCTGGAAAAAAATCTGGATCTGGAGATGTTATTAAAACGTGGTCCAGGTCTTCTCAGATTGCGCCGGAAATGATAGGTTTTACGTTCGGAGTTCATAATGGGAAAGATTTTATCTCGGTAACCGTAAAAGAAGAAATGGTTGGGCATCGTCTCGGCGAATTTTCTCCTTCGCGAAAATTCGTAAGGCATGGAGGAAAGATGCAGAAAGAAATAGAAGCCGCCGCTAAAGTAAGTGCCTCGGCGCCCGCCACTCCAAGCAAATAATTATGAAAGAAGCAACTGCAAAATTAAATTATATTGGGATATCCCCGCGGAAGATAAGATCCGTCACTGCTCTTATTTCCGGAAAACCGGTTAAATTCGCGGAAGATTATCTTAAAGTTGTGCCGCGCTCGCCCGCCCGCGAGATTTCAAAATTACTGAAGTCGGCCGTTTCTAACGCAAAAAATAATTTTGGGATTTCAACAGATAAATTATACATAAAAAATATAAAAGTAGATGTCGGTCCCACCCTTAAAAGGTTTATGCCGAGGGCGTTTGGAAGGGCATACACGATTAGAAAAAGGTCATCGCATGTAACTTTGGTATTGGGAGAAAAATAATATGGGCCACAGTGTTCATCCTTATTCATTTCGCATAGGAGTTATAAGGGATTGGAAATCCCGCTGGTTTAAGAATCGCGTCTACCGCCAATTTCTCAAATCAGACATCATAATAAGAGAATGGCTTGAAAAAAGGCTTCGAGGTATGTATATTTCGAATATCGAAATTGAGCGCGGGCAGAATGAAATGAATCTAATTTTGAAAACTTCAAGGCCTGGACTTTTGATCGGGCGCGGCGGAGAGGGCATTGAGAAATTAAGAAAAGAAATTTCAGGAAAGGCGGAAAAACTGAGTCTAAATTTGCCAAAGAATTTTAAAATTTCTGTACAGGAGGTAAAAGCTCCTGAAACACACTCCAAGATTGTGGCTCAGATGATCGCGGAAGATTTGGAAAAGCGCATGAAGTTTAGGAGGATATTAAATCAAGCTTTGGAAAAAGTTATGGCCAACAAGGATGTCAAAGGGGTTAAGGTTGCGTTATCAGGCAGGCTCGACGGAGCGGAAATGGCAAGATATGAATGGCTGAAGCGAGGGCAGGTTCCCCTGACGACTCTAAGGGCTGATATTGATTTCGCGCGCGAGAGAGCGCATCTTCCTTATGGGGATATAGGAATAAAAGTTTGGATTTACAAAGGCGAAGTTTTTGAAGTGAACTCTTTAACTAACAGATAATTATGCTTTTCCCGAAGAAAGTAAAATATCGCAAATGGCAGAGGCTTCGTGGCCAATTTAAGGGAATTGAAACCCGAGGGACAAGTTTGGCTTTCGGGGCGTCGGGAATTAAGTCTTTAAGTTCGGGACAGATCACTTCTGAACAGATTGAGGCTTGCAGGAAAGTACTTACGAGATACACAGCCAAAGGAGGAAAAATGTGGATTAGGATTTTTCCAGACCAACCATATACGCAAAAACCGCCTGAAGTTACAATGGGAGCGGGGAAAGGAGACCCTGTTGGGTATGTTGCGGTCGTGAAGCCGGGGAGGGTGCTTTTTGAAATTGATGGTTTGCCGAAAGAAAGCGCCTCGGAGGCCCTGCGGAAGGCGCAAGCCAAGCTGCCAGTTAAGACTAAACAAATTTCAAGAGAATAATTATGGAAACGAAAGAATTAAAGAAAAAATCAATAGAGGAACTCAACGAAATCTTAAATGGGAAACGAGGAGAACTCGGCAAGTTTAGGTTTGATATGGGATTTGGAAAGAATAAAAATATAAAGCTCGGTTCAAGTTTAAGAAAAGACATAGCTAGGATATTAACTGCCATCAATCAGATAAAAAATGAAAGAAACTAGGCCTAAAATATTGAAAGGGATTATCGTATCAGACAAAATGGAGAAGACCAGGGTTGTTGAGGTTGAGCGCTATTTCAAAATGCCCAAATACGGAAAATACATCAAAAGGTCAAAAAAATTTAAGGCGCATGATGAAAACAACGAATATAAGTCTGGAGAAAAAGTTAAAATTCAGGAGACGCGGCCAATTTCTCGCGACAAGCGCTGGAAAATAATTTCAAGAATATGATACAGCATAGGACAATGTTAAAAGTTGCGGATAATTCTGGAGCTCTTTTGGTCCAGTGCATCAAAGTTCTTGGAGGGACAAGAAAAAGATACGCGCAGTTGGGCGACATCGTGGTTATAACTGTGAAAAAGGCGGAACCAAGAAAAATCGTCAAGAAAAAAGATGTTTTGAGAGCGGTTATCGTCCGACAGAAAAATGCTTTCCGGAGGGCAGACGGATCTTATCTGCGCTTTGATGACAATGCCGTCGTCATTCTTGATGGAGGCGAGCCGAAGGGAGGCAGAATTTTCGGGCCGGTTCCGAGAGAGCTTCGCGACAAAGGATTTTTGAAAATTATTTCCTTAGCCTCTGAGGTCGTTTAACATGCCCGCACGGATAAAAAAGGGGGACAGCGTTATAGTGCTCTCCGGAAAAGACAGGGGTCGAGGCGGCAAAGTGCTTCGAGTTTATCCCAAAGACAAATTACTTCTGGTTGACGGGATTAATTTGAAAAAAAGGCACAGGAAGCCAAGAAAAGCTGGCGAAAAGGGAAGTATTGTGCAGATGCCAGTCCCTTTGCCACTTTCTAAAGTTATGGTTCGATGCCCAAATTGCCAAAAAACCGCGAGAGTCAAGATAAAAATTATGGACAACGGAGAGAAGAGGAGGTCTTGTAAAAAATGCGAAGTTGAATTTTAGCTATGGATTATAAAGTAAAGTATGACAAGGAAATAATTGCGGGTATGATGAAGAAATACAGTTATTCTTCACCATTAGCTGTTCCTAAAATTGTTAAAATCGTCGTGAACACCGGAGTCGGAAGGATTAAAGATGAAAAAGAAAAAGAACTAATCCAAAAATTTACCTCAATGATAGCAGGACAGAAAGCGCACGCGAGACCTGCAAAAAAATCCATAGCTTCATTTAAATCGAGAGAGGGGATGATAATCGGGCATAGGGCGACTTTGCGCGGGAAAAGAATGTATGATTTTCTCACGCGCTTGATTGATTTGACCCTGCCGAGATCCAGAGATTTTCGCGGCATTTCTGAATCAAGCGTTGATGGGTTTGGAAACCTGTCCATTGGAATCAGGGAACACATTGCCTTTCCGGAAATTATCGGCGAAGATATTAAGACCATTTTCGGGCTTGAGGCTACTTTGGTCACGAACGCCAAAAGCCGCAGTGAGGCGCTCGAGCTTTATAGGGAATTAGGAATACCGTTCAAAAAATAATATGGCAAAAACATCGGTAGTAGCACGTTCAAAAAAGAAGCCTAAATTCTCTTCGAGAACGGTGCGAAGATGTTTTCGTTGCGGCCGAAAAAGAGGATATATGCGCGATTTCGAACTTTGCAGAATATGTTTTAGGGAGCTTGCGAATGAAGGAGCCATCCCGGGTATTAGGAAATCTAGCTGGTAAATAATTATGGATCCAATTTCAGACATGTTAATAAGGATTAAAAACGCTTCTCTTGTCGCAAAAGAGATTGTTTTGGTTCCGCATTCAAAGATTAAGCAAGAGATTGCTAATTTAATGAAAGAGAAGGGATATCTCTCTTCCGTTGAGGTTCGTGGCAGGAAAAGCCGCAAAGTTTTGGAGTTAGCCCCGGTTTATGGGGCGGACGGCGAAGCAAAACTGCATGATATAAAAAAAATATCAAAACCTTCAAAACGAGTTTACAAAAAATCCGCCGAACTCAGACCTATTAAAAAGGGTTTTGGTTTTTCAATTGTTTCAACGTCAAAAGGTCTGAAAACAGATGAGTCAGCGCGCCGCGAAAAAGTCGGCGGCGAAATCTTGTGCGAAATTTGGTAATATTATGTCGCGATTAGGAAAAAAACCTATAATTGTTCCAAGCGGTGTTGAGGTAAAGATCCAAGGGCAAAAAGTTTTTGTAAAAGGACCCAAAGGAGAGCTTTCGCGGGAATTTCGGGATGAGATCTCTTTTAATCTTAAAGATAGTCTTATTGAAATTTCTCCACGAACCGACACACGTCTTTCAAAGAAATTATGGGGAACTTATGTTTCTTTGGTTAAAAGCATGATTAAAGGCACAATGGAAGGATTTTCGAAGAAACTTATTTTGGAAGGGATCGGCTTTAAAGCTCAATTGGAAGGAAAAGATTTGACTTTAAGTCTTGGTTTTTCCCACCAGGTTAAATTTCTTTCTCCGGAAGGAATTGGTTTTCAGGTTGAAAAAAATACGATCACAGTTAACGGAATAGATAAAGAAAAAGTAGGCGAAACTGCCGCCAGACTAAGGGCGCTTAAAAAACCAGATCCTTATAAAGGAAAGGGTTTTCGGTATGATGGAGAAATTATCAGGAGAAAGGCCGGCAAAAAAGCAGCAGGAACAACGGCTTAAGATCTTGAATTATGAAAAGTAATAGAATCAGGAGGCATAATAGAATCAGAGCAAAAATTAAGGGGACTTCCGATCGTCCAAGGCTTTCGGTTTTTCGCTCCTTGAAGCATATAGAAGCCCAGCTTATTGATGATCGGGCGCAAAAAACTATTTTGGGCATGAAAGATCTTAAAATAAAAAAAGGCACAAAAACAGACCATGCGTCAGGTTTGGGAGAAGCTATCGCGAAAGAGATTTTAGCAAAAGGTTATAAGAAAATTGTTTTTGACCGTGGAGGATACCAATACCACGGGCGAATTAAGGCTTTAGCCGAAGCTTTAAGAAAAGGAGGAGTAGAATTTTAAATAATATGGCTAGATTTAATTCAAATCGCAGAGAAAAATCTGAATTTTCAGAAAAAATGGTTGACTTGAGGCGCGTCGCCCGTGTTATGGCGGGGGGCCGGCGTTTTACTTTTAGGGCAACTCTCGTTATAGGGGATAAAAGAGGAAGAGTAGGCGTTGGCACTGGAAAAGGAACTCATACGGCGCTTGCTATGGAAAAGGCGATAAGATCCGCGAAGAAAAGAATGATAA
The DNA here is from genome assembly GCA_001780775.1 of Candidatus Giovannonibacteria bacterium RIFCSPLOWO2_12_FULL_43_11c. Classification (GTDB taxonomy): domain Bacteria; phylum Patescibacteriota; class Minisyncoccia; order JACPKW01; family UBA11713; genus 2-01-FULL-46-13. The sequence continues at coordinate 77,628 of MFIO01000001.1, forward strand.
TGGTCCCTCTTACCAAAGCAGGATCAATCCCGTTTGAGATAGAAGCAAAATACGGAGCGGCAAGAGTAAGGGTGCGCCCGATTGCGACTGGCCGCGGGCTTGTTGCTGGGGGAGCTGTCAGGAGCGTTTTAGAGCTTGCAGGAGTTACCGATACTTCTGCGAAAATAATCTCGCATACAAAGAATAAAATTTCAAACGCGCGCGCGGCTATCGAAGCGCTAAAAAAGCTCCGACACATAGAACAAAAAAGCGAACCTGAAAGCGTTGACTCTAAGAATTAACATGCAGATCCATCAAATAAAATCAATAGGCGATAAACGAAAAAAGAGAGTGGGGCGCGGAGGCAAGCGCGGGACGACTTCAGGGAGAGGGACAAAAGGACAGAAATCCAGATCCGGCAGGCGAATACGCCCGCAGTTTCGCGACATACTAAAAAAAATCCCGAAGAAAAAAGGATACAGAGTAAAAATTGTAGGAAAGCCCGTGGCTGTGGTAAATTTAAGAGATATTGATCGTAAGTTTTCAGAAGGGGCTCTCGTAAATCCAAAGACGCTAGTTGAAAATGGCCTTGTGCGTAGAATTTCAGGTAAAATTCCTCGCGTGAAAATTCTCGGGAATGGTGAGCTAACTAAAAAGTTTATAATCAAAGATTGCGCATTTTCTAAGAAAGCAGAAGAAGCATGGAAAAAATTTTCTTAATTTTCAAGGATCGCGAGTTGAGAAACAAAATCCTCTTTGTTTTGGGGGTTTTACTTGTCTTTAGAATTGTAGCTTCAATGCCGATTCCCGGAGTGGACCCGGGTAGATTAAAACAGCTTTTTGACAATAACCAATTCTTAGGACTCTTAAACCTTTTCTCGGGTGGAGCCTTGAATAATCTTTCAATAGTCATGCTTGGGGTAGGGCCGTATATCACGGCCTCCATAATAATGCAGCTCTTAACAATGATTTTTCCACCGCTCAAAGAAATGTATCAGGAGGCGGGAGAAGCCGGGCGCAAAAAATTCAACCAGTATTCAAGGCTCTTGACCGTGCCACTCGCTTTAATTCAAGGGTTCAGCCTTCTCGTCGTTTTGAGGAATTCCGGGATTATCGGCCAGCTTGATTTGCTGGGGCGCTTGGAGAATTTAGTAGTGATTGTTGCGGGATCTATTTTTATGATGTGGCTCGGAGAGCTTATTTCCGAATACGGAATCGGGAATGGGATTTCTATTTTGATTTTTGCTGGCATTGTCTCAGGAATTCCTTCCGGGATTCAGCAATATTTTCTTTCCTATGACCCGTCGCAGATTCCGATAATTGCCGCATTCCTTTTGGTGGGAATCGCGATAATCGCGGGGGTAGTTATTATAAGCGAAGGGGAGCGGCCGATCCCAGTTTCGTACGCAAAAAGAGTCCGCGGCATGCGTGTTTACGGAGGTGTATCCACTCATCTCCCGCTAAGAGTTAACCAAGCTGGAGTCATTCCGATAATTTTCGCGCTGTCAATCCTTCTTTTTCCGCAGATGATAATAAATTTCACGGCGCAGAGCCAAAATGCTATTTTGCGGACAGTATCGACAGCTATTTTAGGATTTTTATCGAGCTCTGTTTTCTATGGGATCGCTTATTTTATTTTGGTTTTTCTATTCACTTATTTTTATACCGCGGTTACTTTCGACCCAGATCAAATTTCGTCTAACCTGCAAAAGCAGGGAGCCTTTGTTCCGGGAATTCGTCCGGGTCGCCCGACTTCTGATTATCTTTCAAAGATCTTAACTAGGATTACTTTAGTTGGAGCCCTATTTCTAGGCGCTATTGCGGTATTGCCAATTGCTACACAGGCGGCCACTGGAGTACAAGCGTTGACCATTGGCGGTACTGGGCTTTTGATTGTAGTTTCTGTTGTTCTTGAGACCGTCAAACAAGTAGAATCCCAGCTTGTGATGCGGGAATACGAGTAGATTTAAAGATGGAAACAAAAACCTGCCAAAATTGCAAAAAAGACTTCCAAATCGAACCGGAGGATTTTAAGTTTTACGAAAAAATGCAAGTCCCACCGCCGACCTGGTGCCCGGAGTGCAGGATGGTGCGAAGGATGACTTGGAGAAATGAGCGAACTTTATACAAAAGGAAATGTGATGCAACAGGAAATGAAATAATAAGTATGTTTTCTACTGCAAGTCCATTTACTATTTATGAGCATAGTTATTGGTGGTCTGATAAGTGGGATCCACGAGATTTCGGAAAAGGATATAATTTTTCCAAACCTTTTTTTATTCAGTTCCGAGAATTACTTGAATCTGTTCCATTGCCAAATCTTGCTAATTCTAATGTAATTAACAGCGAATACGGGAATCATAATGCAGATATGAAAAATTGCTATTTGTCATATGCGTCATTTGGCGCAGAAAACGTGGCTTATTCGCAAGGCGTTTTTAATGCAAAAGATTCGCTCGATAGTTATAACCTTACCGATGGAGAACAATGCTATGAAGATGTTTTATGCGCCAAGGTTTATAAACTTTTCTTTTCTTATGATGCCGATGACAGTATGGACTCTTTATTTCTAAAGTCATGCAAGAATACAAATAATTCTTTGGCTTGCGTAAATCAAAGAAGCAAATCTTACCATATTTTTAATGAACCATATTCTAAGGAAGAATATAGGAAAGAATTGAAAAATCTGGATTTTGGAAGTTATAAAAATTTATCAGACTTCAAGAAGAAATTTGGCGAATTTGTTTTAAAATACCCTAATCGATTCGCTTCTATTATTAAATCTACCAATGTGGTTGGCGACATGGTTATGAATTCGAAGAATTGTTTCTACTGTTTCGATGTTTATGATAGTGTAGAAGATTCAAAATTCGCTTCGCACGCAGCAACATTGAAAGATTCTTATGACGGTTACGGCTTTGGGGGTAATGCCGAACTTTTGTATGAAGGAATAGATTCTGGCATAAATGCCTCGAGATATAAATTCACTGCCTTTACACACACATGCCACGAAGTTAATTACACCTATGCATGCCACGGCTCCAGTAACCTCTTCGCCTCGATCGGCCTGCGCTCCGAATCCTACTGCATCCTAAACCGCCAATACACCAAAGAAGAGTACGAATCCCTAATACCCAAGATCATTAAACACATGAACTCCATGCCCTATATAGACAAGAAAGGAAGAGTATACAAATATGGGGAATTCTTCCCACCAGAGCTATCCCCCTTCTCATATAACGAAACAATAGCTCAAGAGTACTTCCCATTAACCAAGGAACAAGCCATTAATCAAGGCTACTCATGGAAAGACCCCGAACCAAGAAACTACCAAGTAACACTCAAAACCCAAGACATACCAGATCATATAAAAGATGCACCCGATTCCATATTAAACGATATAATCCAATGCCAGCATCACGAACTTGGAAGCTCAACTTCCAAGTGTAACGAACAATGCACTGAAGCATATAGAATCATACCCCAGGAACTGGACTTTCTAAGGAAACAGAATCTTCCCATGCCACGGCTCTGTCCCAATTGCCGTCATTACCAGCGCATAAAGCAAAGAAATCCTCTTAAACTCTGGCATAGACAATGCCAATGCGCGGGAGCCAAATCAGAGAATCAAGTCTATACTAATACTATCGCTCATGAACACAGTGAGAATCATTGTGAAAATAGCTTTGAGACTACATATGCCGCAGAGAGGTCTGAGATTGTTTATTGTGAGAAGTGTTATTTAAAAGAGGTGGTATGATTCCAAAATCAACAACTTTAATGTTTCTCGGGCGGTCAGGATGCGGGAAGGATACACAGATTGAAATGCTGATGAGAAGGCCGGATTTAGCAGGCGCCATCGAGACCAACACTGGGAACATTCTGCGCGAAATGGCCAAGAAAAATACTATTCTTGGAAAGAAAGTGAAAGAGATTCTGGAATCCGGGAGACTTTGCCCGGGCTGGCTTTCTTTTACAGCTTGGCTTTCTTATTTAATGGAGAAAGCAAGGGGAGACGAAATTTTGTTCGCGTCCGGAAGTCCGAGGAGGCTTGAAGAAGCGGAGCTCGAAGATCGTGCTTTGGAATTTTCGGGAAGGCCGAAACCGGTCGCGGTTCATATAGTCGTCAGCCGGGAGGAATCAAAAAAACGACTTATGATACGTAAAAGAGAAGACGACACTGAAAAAAGTATAGATTCGCGGCTCGAGTGGTTTGAAAAAGATGTCATGCCTATCATTGAACACTACAAAAAAGAAGGGAGGCTAATTGAAATAAATGGGGAAGGGTTGAGGGAAGAAATTTTCGCGAGGCTTGAAGAGGGAATAGAAAATTATTTTTCAAAGAAATGATTACGATAAAAACTGCGGAAGAGATTGAAAAATTGCGCGAAGGCGGCAGAAAATTAGCCGCCATTTTAGATATTTTGAAAAAAGAGGCGATGCCAGGAGTCACTGCTTTAAGTTTAGACAAACTCGCGGAGAAATTAATTTTGGAGGTAGAAGGCCACCCTGCTTTTAAAGGATATAAAGGATCGCGGGATCAAAGCCCGTTTCCCGGAACTGTCTGTATTTCCGTAAACGACGAAGTTGTTCATAGTCCTCCATCCAACAGGAAATTAAAGAACGGTGACATTGTAGGTCTGGATATCGGTATGAAATATAAAAACCTTTTTACGGATATGGCTGAGACAATTGGAATCGGTGAAATTAGCGATAGCGATAATAAATTAATAAAAGTGACAAAAGAGGCCCTCGATCTCGCAATCTCTATAGTGCATCAGGGAGTAAAAACCGGGGATATTGGAGAAGCAGTGCAGAATTTCATAGAAGCAAACAGTTTCGGAGTGGTTAGGCGGTTGGTCGGGCATGGAGTCGGATATCAGGTCCACGAGGACCCGCAAATACCGAATTGGGGCAGATCTGGCGAAGGGACTACGCTGAAGGAAAATATGGTAATCGCGATTGAACCCATGGTTACCGAAGGGAATTACGAGCTTTATCTCGCGGAAGACGGCTGGACTTGGAAAACGAAAGACGGCTCGCGATCCGCTCATTTTGAGCATACTATAGTCGTAACCAAGAACGGGGCGGAGGTATTAACCAGGGAGTAGTACGTTTCGTGTTAGAATTTTAGTAATGACAGAGCCAGATATATATCTTTCGGTAATCATCCCTGCGTATAATGAGGCAAACCGGATTACTAAAACTTTAAAGAGGTTTCAGGAATATTTTGCCGGGAAGCCTTTTTCGTACGAGATAATAATTGCCGCGGACGGCCCGAGAGACAATACTATAGAAGTTGCTAAAAAACTTTCTTCCGAGATTAAGAATATAAGAATCATCGAGCGCCGTAAAAATCACGGGAAAGGCTGGACTGTGCGCGAAGGAATGCTTCAAGCGAAGGGAAAGATACGCCTTTTCGCGGACGCGGACAATTCCACGGATATTTCGCATTTTGACAAAATGCGCCCCCTTTTTGATAAGGGCTATGACGTTGTCATTTGTTCTAGAGACAACAGGGATGTTCCCGGGGCTAAGCAGGAATTCCCGCAGCCATTTATGAAACGCTTTGCCGGAAATATGGGAAATCTTTTTATACAGCTTGTCGCGGTTCGCGGGATTTGGGATACCCAATGCGGCTTTAAAGCATTTCGCGACCACGCGGCGGAAAATATTTTTTCCCGCACGAAAATTAATCACTTTGGATTTGATATAGAGGTGCTCGCCATCGCTAAATTCTTGCATTACAAAATAGGAATAATCCCCGCTCATTGGATAAATGATCCTGCGAGCACCGTCAGCCTGATTTCGTATTTTCAGGTTTTACTAGAAACCGTTAAAATTCGCTTAAATTTTTTAATGGGAAAATATAAATCATAATGGCTTCAGAATTTAGAAAAGACATAGTTTCAGGAGAGTGGCTCCTAGTTGCGGGAGGACTCAAAAGAAAGCCCAATTTTTTCGCCGTAAAAAAAGCCAAACCGGCGCCCAAGAGAAACTGCCCCTTTGAAAATTTGTCTTCTGAATTTGTCACAGTAATACCGAATAAGTTTCCGATTTTGGCTCCGCATAAAACTTGCCCGGTGCCTATTATCGAAGGCCCTTATCAAAAAATGGGAGGAGTTGGATTTCAGGAAGTAGTTATAACAAGGTATCACGACCAGTCCCTCGGATTTATGAAACCAGACGAAATATTACTTGTAATCGAGGCTTATTTGGAGAGATATATTGCTTTGAAATCCGAAAAATGCACGGAATATATTTTAATTTTTCACAACCATGGGTCTTCTTCCGGGGCGACGGTCGCCCACCCACATTCGCAGATTTTAGCGCTCCCTATAGTACCACTCGATGTATCCAGGAGCCTTTTCGGTTCGGCGCGGTATTTTCATAGCCATAAAAAATGCGTCCACTGCGTCCTTCTCAAGAAAGAATTCAGGGACAAGAAAAGAATTATTTTTAAGAACGAGTTATTTGTGGCCATTGCCCCTTATGCGTCCCACGTTTCGTTTGAAACTAGAATTTACCCTCTGCGCCACAATTCAAATTTTGAAGAAATATCGAGTGATGAGAAGAAAAGCCTTTCGGAAATAATGCGAGTAGTCTTTGCAAAAATAAAAAATGGAATGAATAACACGGATTATAATTTTTTTATCCATACCGCCCCGGTAAAAACCAAAGATATGCGCCATTATCATTGGCATATGGAGATACTGCCGCGGACAAGTATTTGGGGAGGGCTTGAGCTCGGATCGGGCATGGAGGTGATAAAAGTTCCGCCGGAGGAAGCGGCTGGCATTTTACGAAAAATAAAATATGATTAGTTTTTTAGGACTGGACGTCCGCGGTCTGATCGAAGCCGTTGGGTACTTGGGGATTTTTGGAATAGTTTTCGCCGAGTCCGGCCTTTTCGTCGGTTTTTTCCTTCCCGGGGATAGCCTACTTTTTACGGCAGGGTTTCTTGCTTCCCAGGGATATTTGAATATATTCATATTAATTTTTATTTCTTTTGCCGGCGCGGTTCTGGGAGATAATTTCGGATATTTTTTCGGAAAGAAAGTCGGTCCGGCTATTTTTCGAAAAGAAAGATCTCTTTTGTTTCATAAAGAATATTTGGAGAAGTCGAAAGTTTTTTTTGAAGAACACGGTCCCAAAACGATAGTTCTCGCGAGATTTTTGCCGGTTGTGCGAACCTTCGCACCGATTTTGGCCGGCATTGGCGCCATGAATTACAGGATTTTTCTCTTTTATAATTTTCTCGGAGCGCTTTTATGGGGAGTGGGGATCACTTTATTAGGATATTATTTGGGGAATTTGGTTCCGAATGCCGAGCGCTATATTGTTGAGATTGTGGCAGGTATAATTATAGTATCCTCCTTGCCCAGCATTTTTCACATAATTAAAAACAGGGAGATTTTCATGAAAAAATGAAAAAAATAATTATAGCAAACTGGAAGATGAGCCCGTCTTCTCTGAAAGAAGCAGAGTCAATTTTCGCGAAGGTTCGTAGCAAGGCGGCGAAATTAAGAGGCGTTGAAACTGTGATAGCGCCGCCTTTTATCTACCTGCCTCTTTTAAAATCTAGGGGGAGGATAAAATTGGCGGCGCAGGACGTAGCTCAAAATGACGACGGGCCGTGGACGGGGGAAATCTCGGCCAAAATGCTCAAAGGAGTCGGAGCCACTTACGCGATAATTGGACATTCGGAACGCAGGGAATTGGGAGAGAGCGACGATATTATTCGCGAAAAATTATATCAATCACTCTCGCGCGGGATCAAGTCCATTTTATGCGTGGGGGAAAAGGAAAAAAGCCAAGAAGCATTTCCGCACATCGTTCGCGAACAGATTAAAAAAGCGCTTAAGGGAACTCCAAGATATTTTGCATCAAAAATTATTATCGCATATGAGCCTGTCTGGGCGATCTCCTCGCACTCCAAGGGAAGAGCGGATACTCCGCAGAATTTTTTTGAGATGTCTATTTTTATCAGGCGTACTGTGCTTGATGTTTGGGGAAAATCAGCAGCCTTGCGCCTGCCTATAATTTATGGAGGATCGGTTAACACAAAAAACGCCAAAGGATTTCTCGAAATTAAAGGTGGCGCGGGGATTTTGGTCGGCAAGGCGAGTTTGGACGCAAAAGAATTCAATAAAATTTTAGAAATAGCGAATAGTATATGAGGAGTTTGAAAAACGCGGATGTGATGGATAAAACTGTTTTGGTACGCGTGGATTTCAATGTTTTTCCCGTTCGGTCACACGAATTAAGGATCGAAAAAACCATTCCCACGATTAAATATCTATTGCGCAAAAAGGCAAAAGTAATTTTGCTGACGCATCTTGAAGAAAATGATGGAAAGATTCCAAGCTCTAAAATTCTCCTCCCGTACCTGAAAAAAAGTTTGCCGATGGATAAAATTGAACTCTTTGAGAATTTAAGGAAATTCTCGGGAGAGAAAAAAAACAATATAAACTTTGCTAAAAAATTAGCGGCGATGGGGGATATTTACGTCAACGAAGCTTTTCCTGCCTCGCACCGCGAACATGCTTCAATTGTCCTTTTGCCGAAACTCCTCCCTTCTTTTATGGGCTTCAGGTTCGAGGAGGAAATTAAAAACCTTTCAAGGGGGTTTAATCCCAAGCATCCGGCAACGTTGATTCTCGGTGGAGGAAAAGTTGAAACCAAATTGCCGATTTTGAAAAAGCTTTTACCAAAATTCGATCACGCACTTATCGGCGGAGTTTTGCTGAACCTTTTTATATTCGGCCGTGAGTCGCTTTTTTCAAAAAAATTAGTATTACCCGACCAAGTAATTGCTTCTGGGAAAAAAGTTATCGATGTTGGCCCGGAGAGTTTTTCAGCATGGGGCAAGATAATAAGAAATTCAAAATTTATTGTTTGGAATGGCCCATTGGGCTACTTAGAAAAAGGACATGTTGCCGGGACAAAAAAACTCATCTCCATTTTGTCCAAGACTAAAATTCCCATAATAATCGGCGGAGGAGATACGCTGGCCTGCCTGCCCTTAGGCAAAAAACTTCCTAAAAATATATTTGTCTCCACCGGCGGCGGTGCTATGCTGGAATATCTGGTGAAAAAAACTTTGCCCGGCATAGTAGCACTTAAATGAATTCAGAAACCAAAACCTGCCAAAATTGTCACAATAACTTCACAATCGAACCGGAGGATTTTAAGTTTTATGAGAAAATGCAGGTTCCGCCTCCGACGTTTTGTCCGGAGTGCCGGCTTCAAAGGCGTTCTATGTTTCGTAATGAAAGAAAGCTTTTTTGGGCAAAAAGCGCCAAGTCTGGAAAGGAAATTTTGTCGCTCTACCCTCCTGAATCCGGGTTTGTAATTTATGACGAAAAAGAGTGGTGGTCTGATGATTGGGATCCAATGGAGTATGGCAAAGATTACGATTTTTCACGCCCGTTTTTCGAACAATTTTTTGAACTTTCAAAAATCACCCCGCGTTACAGTCGGGATGTGATGAATATGGTAAATAGCAATTACTCCGCTAATGCGAGCGACCTTAAAAATAGTTATCTCTTATTTAACTCAAATTTTACGGAGGATTCTGCATACGGCAATGCGGTCGACGATTCTGCATTTTGCTTCGATAATTCCCATCTTTCCAAGTGCGAGCGTTGTTATAATTCTTTTTGGCTGACAAATTGTTACCAAACCAATTTTTCTTCTCAATGCGAGGATTGCAACAATGTTTGGTTTTCAAAAAATTGCCGGGGATGTAGCGATTGTTTCGGGTGTGCCAATCTGCGCGGCAAAAAATATCATATCTTTAATGAACCTTATTCCAAGGAAGACTACGAGAAAAAACTTCACTCTCTTTCTTTGCATACTGCATCTGGAATCGATCGCGCTAAGGCAAAAGCAAATGCTTTTTGGTCAGAATTCCCAAACAAATATCTACAAGGAATAAAAAATCTTAATTCTTCGGGAGAGTATGTTACCAATTCAAAAAATGTAAAACATAGCTACCTGATTCGCGAAGGCGAAAATATGAAATATTCGCAGTATATGCAAGTCCCCCCGCACAAAGATTTAATGGACGTGACGGTCGGGGGGAATGGAATGGAACTTTCATATGAAGATGTGGTGTGCGGATGGGGTAAATTGTATAAGGTAAAATTTTGCGCAGAATGTTGGCCGGATGATGTAGATTTAGAATATTCAATGTTCTGTTCTTCTTGCTCTGACCTCTTTGGTTGCATGGGGCTCAGGAAAAAACGGTATTGTATTTTAAACAAACAATATTCCAAAGAGGAGTATGAAGCTTTGAAAGAAAAAATTAAGAAGCATATGGACGAAATGCCATATATCGACAAAAAAGGAAGAATATACAAATACGGCGAATTTTTCCCGGCGGAAATTTCCCCTTTTGCATACAATCAAACGATTGCCATTCAACACTTTCCTTTGAAAAAAGAAGAAGCCGAAGCGCAAGGCTTTGGGTGGCAGGAGTCGAATCGCAGGGAATATGAAATAACTATGAAATCAGAAGATATTCCCGATTCAATTAACGATGTTAACGAAAGTATTTTGAAGGAGGTTATTCAGTGCGCCCAGTGCAAGCGCGCGTATAGGCTCATAAAACAAGAGTTAGATTTTTTAAAAAAGGAAGGGATTGCGGCGCCGAGAATATGTGTTGACTGTAGGCACGAAGAAAGAATTTCACAGAGAAATAAAGCAAGATTTTACGAACGGCAATGCATGTGTGATTATAAAGTTTTCAATAATTTCTCGAAGCACGAAAATCATCCGGAAGGAAGGTGTCCCAATAAATTCGAGACCGCATACCCGCCAGAAAGCAAGGATATCGTTTATTGCGAGGCATGCTATCTTAAAGAAGTCGTATGAGCATGTGGATAAAAGATGTTGAGCAGTTCAAGGAACAGTCGGGATATATAATTGATGGGGCATGGTATCCGCGGGTGACAAAGATTGTTGATATAAAGTCTAAGCCGGCTTTGAATTTTTATTATGGGCAGGCGAAAAGCTACGCTGAAGCGCAGGCGCAGACGAAAAAATCCGCGGAGGAGGGAACGAAAATTCATGAAGCGGTTGAGGCTATTATGAAAGGGGAGAATCCTCAATTTGACAGACTTATTCTGCCGTCCGTAACCGCGTTTAAAAATTTTATTGATTTTCAGAAAATAGAAGTTATCCCGGAACATATCGAGCGAAGGATATTCCATCCGGATGAGCGCTACGCGGGGACGATCGATACCTTGGCAACGATCAACGGCAAATTCGGAGTTCTTGACATTAAAACTTCCGCCGCAATTTATCGAGATTATAATATGCAGACGGCGGCGTATCTCGCCGCACTTGGGCGGGAATTTCCCAGCCTTTCAACCCGCTGGATTTTGCGGATTGATCAGGTGCAGACCTGCCTTAAATGCGGAGCGACATTGCGGACGAAAGGTGGGAGAGAAAAGGTAAAAATGAACGGCTCGAAGAAGTGCGGAGAGGATCACGAGTGGAGCGAGACGAAAGGCATCATCGAGCTCAAAGAGTTTCCGTTCTGGCGCGACGATTACGGCGCGTTTCTGGCAGCAAAAAAATTATGGGAGTGGGAAAACGATTATTGGCTTCGCCAGGCCGGGTATTTAAGATGAATAATATTGAAAAAGAATTTGATAGATGGAATGAAATTAAAAAATCTATCCATGAGAAACCTGATAATTTCGGTGTCCATGAGCGCGAGATATGGTGGTTGTCGTTGGGAATAAATATCGGTGTTGAGATTGACGGCAAGAATAAGGATTTCGAGCGACCCGTCTTGATATTAAGAAAATTTAATCGCCAGATGGTATGGGTATTTCCGATAACATCTCGCGCAAAGAATCTGAAATTTTATGAAAAATTCACGTTCGGCGACAAAGAATATTTTGTTGCGATTACGCAGATAAGGACTGTTAGCACCAAGCGTTTTTTAAGAAAAATAGGTATGATGAATAATGATGATTTTAGACGGATTAAGCAAAAATTTGCCTTATTTATAAACGAAAACCCGCAAAGCGGGTTTTCTCGGAGGCCGAAGCCATAATCAACTAGATGGTAGCATCCCCATTATTAAAGTCAAGTTAAGCTGTGAATAAAAAAATGAGCGAAAAATCGCCAGAAAATTTAGAAAATAACCCCGCGCCAAAATCTCCCGAAT
>MFIO01000002.1 GCA_001780775.1 Candidatus Giovannonibacteria bacterium RIFCSPLOWO2_12_FULL_43_11c
ATGAAAGATTTACAAAATACTGCAATTTCAATCGGCTTGTTTGGAAAAAGTGGAAAAGTCACATCGGTTTCGCTCATTCAGCACACGCTTTCCAATCCGTTTTATTATGGCGTGTTTCGCTATAACAACGAGATGCACCAAGGCAAGCACGAGCCGATGATTTCAAAGAAACTTTTTGATAAATGCGCGGAAGTAATGGCGGACAAATCGCGTCCGAAAAAACCAAGCAAGACAATCGCAACATTTCGCGGACTTTTACATTGTGCGGAGTGTGGGTGCGCCATTACTTCCGAAATTCAAAAAGGACATCAGTATTATCGCTGTACAAAAAAGCGCGGAGTATGTTCGCAAGGATATGTGCGGGAAGAAGTGTTGGCGGAGCAAATTACCGATGTCCTTCAAAAAGTTTCTTTGCCACCGCTTTGGGCGGATAACATGCTCGCGAAGATAGAATCGGAGCGCGAGCAAGATGCCCAAAGCGGCGTTGCCTTTGCTCAAAATCTGAAACAAGAGATTGAGGATTTAGACGAGCGATTGGATAAGCTCCTTGATACACATTTGGACGGGCTTATTCCGAAAGTGGAGTATGCCGAGAAAAAGCAAAAAATCCTCAATCGCAAAATTGATGTTTCAGAGAAATTAAAGGATTTTGAGCAAAAGGGCAATCATCGGCTCGAACCGATGCGACTTTTCATTTTAGACAGCAAACAAGCCGAAATTATCGCTTCCGGAGAAAATTTTGAGGACAAGAAAAATTTTCTCAAAAAGATTGGCTCGAACCCCCTTCTCGCGAAAAGGGCTCTGCAATTCTCTCCGAAAAAATCGTGGGAAATCCTTTTGAATTCTTGGGATTCCTCCACTCCCGCCACACTCACTCGCGCTTCGCGCGAGCCGAATTTTGGGCTTCATACTAACTGGCTCCCCGGGTAGGGATCGAACCTACGACCCACTCCTTAACAGGGAGTCGCTCTACCGCTGAGCTACCGGGGAATTAAATAATATTATACTGTCTTTATTTTATTTTCAATAGTAAAGTTTTAGTTGAATTATTTACTAATTTCAATTACAATATAATTCTATTAATAACAATATATTTATATGGCAAAAAGAGCTACTGGAATTAAAGCGCATAAGAAATCAAAAAAATCTCACAAAACGAAAAAGAGGCTTGAAATCAAGCGTCTTATGCTAGAAGCAAAGAAAAAGCGTAAATAACATCCTTTGGCAACTTAATTTGCTATTTAATCGCAATCGTGCTACGATGCGCAGATGAAGCTATCGGAAAAAACAATAAGCGATTTGGATGAAAAATTTCAAAAAGTTCTAAAAACTCCGGCTGGCTACGATTTTTATGTGGCTATTCACGATTTCATCGAGCATATAGAATCAAACGCGTCTCTCACGCGCCATCTTTCCATACAGGCAAAATCCAATCAAGAACTTAGGATCTTCGCCAAGTACAATAATTTAAAACAGATTTACCAAGGGCTCGAAGACACTAATATTGTGACCAAAGCCGATTTGGGGCACGCTCGATATATGGTGCTCGTGGAATTAAATAAAATTCGGAACAATGATTTGTCCGAGAGCAATTCGTTCTGGAAAAAGCGCGAATTATTCAGGAAATTGTCGGGCGAGATCTACGAGAGATTGAACCCGAATCCCGTATAGATAAAAAGTGTTCAATGACTCAACTTGAAGCGCTCTCCATTATGAAAACAGGAGCGAATGTTTTTTTAACGGGCGAGCCCGGATCCGGAAAAACGTACGTAATTAATAAGTACGTTCAATATTTGCGTGAATGCGGAATTGATCCTGCTGTAACTGCTTCGACCGGAATCGCCGCGACCCATATCAGCGGGATGACAATACATTCATGGAGCGGGGTAGGAATAAAAGAGAAATTAGATAAATACGATCTCGATAAAATTTCTTCTTCGCAATACATCGCAAAACGAGTGATAAGAACTAATGTCCTCATTATAGACGAGGTTTCAATGCTTTCCTCGAGTACGCTCTCGATGGTGGACGCGGTTGCTCGCGAAATAAGACATAATTCGGGAGCGTTCGGCGGTTTGCAGGTTATATTTGTTGGAGATTTTTTTCAACTTCCTCCCATTGCGAAAAAAATTGAGATAGATTTAGAAGAAACGGTTTTAATAGAAGACACTAGCACGCGCTTTGCATACGATTCCTCTGCGTGGTCGCGTGCAAATCCCATAGTCTGCTACCTTACAGAACAGCACCGCCAGTCGGACGACGGATTTTCGTCTATTTTGGCGGCTATTAGAAAAAATACTTTCGGCGAGAAGCACATGGCTTCCCTTGAGAAGAGAAAAATAAATAAATCTTTTCCGGAGGAGACGCTTAAACTTTTCTCGCATAATATTGACGTGGATAGGATTAATAATGATATGCTCGCCAAAATTTTGGGCAGTGAGAAAACTTTCGAAATGTCTTCGAAGGGGACAGTCTGGCTAGTTGAGACATTGAAAAAGGGGTGTCTTTCTCCGGCGAAGCTTTCTCTTAAAACAAGCGCTAAAGTTATGTTTACAAAAAATAATTTAAAAGAGGGGTTTGTAAACGGAACTACTGGCAGGGTTTTGGGGTTTGGCTCGGGAGGATATCCGATTGTCCAAACAAGCAGTGGAAGAAAAATCGAAGTTATGCCCATGGAATGGATGGTTGAAGAAAACGGAAAAGCGCGCGCAGCGATTTCCCAGCTTCCCCTTCGCCTTGCATGGGCGATCACGATTCATAAAAGCCAGGGGATGAATTTGGACGAGGCGGTAATGGATTTGGAAAATGTTTTTGAATACGGGCAGGGGTACGTCGCTCTCTCGCGCGTGCGAAAATTATCCAGCCTATACTTGATCGGCTGGAACGAGCGAGTTTTTATGGTGCATCCTGAAGTTCTTGCGAAGGATGGATTTTTTAGAAAATCCGCGGATGAAGCGGAGAAAATCTTAGGAGAAATACCTAAGGAAAATCTTGCCAAGCTTCAGGAAAATTTTGTAAAAGCGTGCGGAGGAAAAATTAAAAAGAAAAGGCAGGCGCGATCTGCTCGCGTCTTATGAAATTAAATCTCTTGAAGTATTGAAACCTCCTCGGAAATGCGCAAGGGCTAGATCAGTTTTTCGCAATCGCACAAAAAATTAGCCCGCCTGGATTCGATCCTCGGCGGGCTAATTCAATTTAAAACCCCACGCGCCTATTTGCGCGCTTCTAATTCTTCAACAAAGCTCGACGGCAACCCATAATTTGTCGCTGTGCCTTTTGTAGCTCGACGGACTAATTTGCCTCCGGAGGATACATATTCATCATTTAGGAATAAACTGATTGTCGCCGAAACTTTCCCGGCGCAATTCAATGTTGGACTGCCGGAACTGCCATCAATAAGGCTTTGCCGATTACCAGCGATTTCAATATGAATCATCGACGGAAAATCTTTTTCGTACTCCGTTTCAACACCGGGCGAGAGAGTCTGGCCTTTTTCATAAACTAGTTTTCTCGAAGGATATGCAATTACCCACAATGGACTGTAATCGGGCGCGCGTTCCCGAGAAATATCGAGCGGCAGTGCTTCAGGATAGGGATGTTCAAGCTCGATAAAAGCTAAGTCTTCTTTCGCATATTTTTCGAGTGCTGCGATTTCAAAGTATGTAGCTTCGGCTATGTTTCCAATTTTTACAATGCGGGCTCGCATTTTAGTAACTAGAAACCCGTGAGTTTCTCTTTGTTGAAGTTCCAATGTAGTCCATTTTTCCCGTTTTGCCAGAAGTCGCGCAACGTGACCCGCCGTGATAAGCGTTTTTTTGTCTTTATAAAACCACGCTGTGCCGGAGGCCGGCCCCTCTTTAAAATATCTTGTGATGGCCACAGTCGAACGGGCATAATCAGCCGGGTTGATACATCTTTCCTCCGCATTGGCCAAGGCCGGAACAAGAACGAGAAATAGGGAAACTATGCAATTGTTAAGCTTCATTGAAATCCCTCCTTGTTTATCATAATAAATAACAATTATCCGAATAAGTTGCAAATTAAAGGATTTGAAATTTCCCCGGAAATGTGGGAGGATTTTTCTAAAAGAAAACCGCCTCGAGGGAGACGATTTCCTTCGGGCGGTTGATTATTCGCGAGCTCGGCATACTATTGCGGAGTATCCGTTTTGAGCCCAGGAGGGATGTATTTTTCAACTTCTCTTGCCGGGAGAATGATTCTCCAGGCGATACGTATGCCGAGTTCAGACTCAAGCCGCTCGGAGACTTCGGCGCGAAGAGAGATTGAAAAAAGATAATCGGCCGCGCGCGAAAGGAGTTTCAGTTGGTGAGAGTGCGCAAGCGCATTTCTGTAGTCAGGGTTTCTGTAGACTGATCTTGATAATCTTTGAAGCTCGCGCGCCAGTTCGTCGAGCTCGGCGAGGATTTCATTATGCCTTCTCGCGACCTGCGCAGAGACTGTGTAAAGCTTTTTCGTTTTATCAAATGTGACCTTGCCGACGGTTTGCTCGCCAACATGTCAACAAGGATTTATGGTGAGCTGGTCGAACCATTGAAAACTCCCAGGAAATATGAGCTCTTTCCAAAATTCACTGGAACGGCTAAAATAAAGCCACTTATGGATAAGAAAACTTTGATTTCTCAAATTGAAAAAGAAAGGAGCTCGCGGGTAATAACCTACTTAACGAGCGACCGTCAGGGGCCGTTTAACGCTAGGATTGCGATGGATGTAATTCCTTTTATAAATAAACAGCTTCAGGCGATAGGAAAAACCCAAAATATAGATCTTTTCATGTATAGTACCGGTGGCGACACTATGGTCCCGTGGCGTTTGGTTTCGATGATCCGGGATTATTGCGAGAAATTTTCCGTTCTCGTTCCGTATAAGGCGCATAGTTCTGCAACTATGATCGCGCTAGGGGCGGACGGGATTGTTATGAGTAACCTTTCCGAGCTATCTCCAATTGATCCTTCTACGGCGAATGTTTTCAACCCTGTAGATCCGGCAAATCCCCAAAATAAAATTCCTATTTCAGTTGAAGATGTTATGGCTTATTTTGAGCTCGCTAAGAATAAATTTGGTATAAAAAACGACGAAGACCTTTCTAAGATTTTTATGAAATTCGTAGAATCGAATCCGCAGATTCATCCGCTGGCCTTAGGAAACGTAAATCGCATTCATAATTTAATCCGTATTCTCGCGAAGCGCCTTTTGAAAAGTCATGCTTCGCCGATGCGCGAGGAGGAAATTGAAAAAATTGTGGATTATTTCACGGAGAAACTTTATTCACACCAATATTTCGTCGGGCGCAAGGAAGCAAAAGAAGATTTGGGGCTTAAGAATGTTATCTACGCCGACGATAATCTCTCAAAAATTATGACCGATTTATACGAGGAATATAATAAAGAGCTCGAATTCGGAAAAATTTGGAATCCAGAAGCGGAGCTCGGCCCGAACGCCATGCAAAACCGACACGATTATAAAATCGCATATATTGAAAGTTCTGGCCTCTCAAATTCCTACGACATCTCTGCGGAATTCCGAAAACAGCAGGTAAGCATAACCCAGCAGACCCCTCAAGGCCCCATCCAAGTCCCCGGCGAACAAGTTGCAGTTAAGGTAATTTCGCAGGGATGGAAATAGATGCAAAATTTTGAAATCAATAAAGAAGAATCATCAAAAACATCGCAGAATCTTCCATCTGGAAGTTTTGTTTTTCCAAATGCTAATGTAGTAAAACTACAGGGACTTGCGAGTAAGGACGATCCATCAGCACAAGAATTACTCGTGCTGATGCAAGCACGCCAAGAACTAGAAAAAAGATTCATAGATTTAGAGGGACATACGGATGGCTTAAAGAAAAGAATTGAAAATTATCAATCTGATCTACAAAAAGTTAATAACTTCATTATTGGTATAGTAGTGGCCGTATCCATTGCTTTTGTTGTTACCACACTAACTCTCTATTGGAATCAGATACTAGCGACAAAAGCAGATAGGGAACTATATTTAAAATACAATGATATTTATAAAAATTATTACGATAGTGTTTATCAGCAACAAAAACAGATCGACCAATTGAATAGCAACCTAGAATTACTTAAGGCAAAGAATAGTTATCTAAAATAGCTGCACCATCTTTAAACTGAATTGGGAAAGAAAAATAGTAAATAACCATGCAATCATCTGACATACATATAGTGGAATTCGTAGTTTTTTATAATGGCTTATCGAGATAAGAAAAGGAGGACTATTTCTGCCGTTGAGAGAACTTCGGTATTTAGATGCGACGGGTATATTTGCGGATATTGCGGCAAAAAGAAAAAGCCCGGTTCGTTGGCAGTTGATCATATTATTCCTGTCCGATATGGAGGATATCATGGGATGAAAAATTGGGTGACCGCGTGCAAGCAATGCAACAGGAAGAAATGGCTCTACGCTCCGCGAGAAAACGGTAGCCCTAAACTGCTTTACTTCCGGAAGAGAAGAGTTGCCAAGGCCACGGTTATGGCGAAAGGTAAGAAATTTATGGCAAGGTATCCCAAGTTGTCTTTCAAAAAACCGTCATTAACAAAGAAAACCGGAATGGGAAGCGCTGACGAAGGAGAAAAAGCTATTTATTGAAAAGGTAGTTGATAAAACCATTAAGGATTACGGAGAGACACTGAAACTGCTTGGCGCTGAATGAGATGAACCGGGGCACAAAAATAAAAGGGCTTACTCTGGCGGAGATTGAATATGTTGCCCATGATCTTGCTCAAAAGATAATGGCGTGGAACGAACCGATTCCGGAGTTTAAAACTAGGCGCCCGTCTATTCTCGAAATTATGCCAATGGGAATGTAAGGCGAGATGAAGATATTTGTAAAAGCGAAGCCTGGCGCGAGAAACGCAGGAATTGAAAAAATCGACGAGGCGCATTTTATTATTGTCGTGCGGGAGCCGCCAAAAGACGGGCAGGCAAATATTGCCATACAGGAGGCGCTTGCGGAATTTTTTAAGATTACGGTCTCGAGAGTGCGGCTTGTCTCCGGGTTTTCATCCAGGAATAAAGTTTTTGAGATATAGAAGTCGTTATGCTAAAATAAAAGCATATGATAACTATTTTAATCTCGGGTTTATTAGGGGGAGTGCTTAGGGGGCTCGTCGGTTATGTTAAGTATAGAAGCTCGTATAAAAATACTCCTTTCATGCCTGGGTATTTCGCGCTCTCCGTTGGTGTTTCCGGCGTCGTCGGGCTTTTAGCGGCTTGGGTGACGGAAGATTTGGGGATCTCATTCTTGGGGCTTGCCACGCTGACACCTGCCCTCGGGTTCGTTATCGGGTACGCGGGAGGGGACTTTATCGAGAATTTGTTCAAAATAATTACAGGAAAAACTTCTTTATACCAGCTCCCTGATCTCAATAAGATTCAATAAGCGGACAGGTAGGTTCTTTTTTGTCGTTTTATACATTGAAAAGAGATCTAGTTGCCCTGATAATTTATCCATGGGAGATAAAGGAGTCGTTGGGCTTAATAGCCAGAATCAAATCTGCAACAATTGCAGCCGCGGCGTTTACATTGGTTCGGGGAGATTCGTAAACAGAATTCCTGATTTGAACGACATGGAAACCCGAGTTGATAATGGTCTCAAATTTCCAGAGGGCGATTATAGGTGCGAAGAATGCGATGAAAAATGTCATTATTGAATTGAATATATGCAGCAAACAAGAAATCTACTTACTATAAAGCAAGCAAGTCAATGGGCAAGCGATTTTCTGAAGCGCGACGTTAGTGAGTCAAATATTTCATATTTGGTGCAGTAAATGAAAATGATGTACAAATCGAGGCGAAAGAAAGGATCGGCAGGGAGCTTACTGATGATGAAATTCAGATTGCGAAAAAAGGTTTAGAATCTGGCATATTAACTGGAATTGATATAGTTTATAGAACAATCCTATTGGAGATGATAAAGAAAATCATCTAATCTCAGAGCCGATAAAGAATTTAAAATTTTTGGGCGTGACGCAAGAACTTCTGGATAAATTTGACGCGCTAGTTGATAAATATTTGAGCCCGACATTGCATAAGAATTCAGTACAAAAATAAGGTAAAATAATTTTATGAAATTAAATATTAAAGAATTATTAAGCTATTTTGATTTAAGAGAATCAACTAGTAACGGCGATACAACCGCAACAATTGCGGTTGTTGGCGAAGATCTTGGCGCCGGGCTATTTAAGCATTATTGTGAATATGAACGTAGATCTAGCGTTAAAATTTTTGACGCCATACCGACTACAATGCAGAGGGTTGGTCGACAACTAGATCGCTGGATTTTGGAAAAAATAGGGAATAAAGAGATTTTATACCAAGCAGAAATAAAAAATTGGTGCGCGAGAGCAATTGGCGGCATTGATATACCCTTGGTGGTCCCCGATAAAACTCTTGCGGCACTTGCGAAAAGAAATTGGGATAGGGATACAAATAAGATTACTTCGCGCGAAGCAAATGGTTTAAATAAAGTATTTATCAATATGACCAATGATACCCTACTTAATATTCAAAATTCGTATCAAAAAGAGCCTCTTTTAATATTTTGGGAGGCACGCAATCCAAAGAAACATCTAGGATATTTTTATAAATATAAATTGCCGAAAAAAACTTTTTATTATGATTATTGTTGGGTATTTTCTTGTTCGCTCTATCTCAGGAATTTATATAAGAACGGTGAAAGAAAAGTTTCTATTGAGATGCCGAATGCCGGAAGAAGGCTCAAAGAATTAAATCGATTGTTTAAGGTAAAATAAAATTATGAATAAAGAACTACACGAAAATGAAAAATTATTAGAAGATCTGTTAAAGACAGAGCCCCATAAATTCCCTGTCAAAGGATCTCTTATAAAATTAGGAATAACCAAAAAACAAGGCGTATATTTAATATATAATCCGAAGGATAAGATTGTTCATGTTGGCAGGACGCAACGAGGGAAATTCGGATTGAGACAAAGATTAAACAATCATTTATATGGGCAATCCTCGTTTGTTATAAATTATTTAAATGGCGACGGAGGTAAATTGAGGGCTAGATA
The DNA here is from genome assembly GCA_001780775.1 of Candidatus Giovannonibacteria bacterium RIFCSPLOWO2_12_FULL_43_11c. Classification (GTDB taxonomy): domain Bacteria; phylum Patescibacteriota; class Minisyncoccia; order JACPKW01; family UBA11713; genus 2-01-FULL-46-13. Next base: position 9,072 of record MFIO01000002.1, read on the forward strand.
TAAATTTAAATTAATTATTATCAAAGATGAAAGAAAAAGGGCATTACTGGAAGCCTTTGCGATAGGTAAATTATGCCCTATTCATTTAGGGTTGGGGTTAGGGATGGAGAGATAAATGACCCCCAAACGCATCGAAATTAAAGAAAGAGTCTTGTGGTTTGTTATAGGTTTTGTTGCGTGTCTTTTGGGATTGGCTCTTCTTTTCGGAGTAATAATTATGATACCTTCTCCGGGCGTTGAAATTCCTTATCAGGAAGATTACTACGTTACGTAAATCAATGACCCACCAAAAGGCGCTCGAGTTTTTAATAATAACAAGAAATGTTGTAGTATTTATTATATGACTAATAATCAAGCTGTTCCACAAAGTCTTTGGCCGCGGCACGTCTCGTGGCTCACAATCATATTTGCGCTCCTCGCGATAATCTCATTTATCGCGATCTCAAGTCCGGATGTAAGAAGGTATGCGGTACCAATGGAAACCAGCGTATCAGGCGTCCCAGCTCAAGAAAAGGCGGGCTCGAATATGTATTACCCGGATCCGTATCCAAATCCTAATGTCCCCGTGAACGACACGCGGGAATTTCTGAAAGTGTATTACAGTGCATTGATGCGCACCCGCGACGTGCAAGGACTCACGCGCCGCGTCGAGACGACGATACGCGGATACGGCGGCCGCATCGATCAGGAATCCAGCTCTTCTCAATATGGGTACGTAAACTTTGCGTTGCCCCAGAGCAAGTACGACGCGTTCCGCGCGGAGCTTGAGGGTTTCGTGGATAGTCGATTTCTTACCGTCAACATTTCATCCCAGAATCTATTGTCGCAAAAGGTAAGTATTGAAGAGCAGCAAAAACAGGCTGATACTGCACTTTCGGATTACAAAGCTGCGCGCCAAAAAATAGTTAACGCGCACGCGAGCGCAGTACATGCACTCCAGTCCAAGATAGATGCAGATCTCAAACAATTGGCAACTCTGCGCGCCGAGA
>MFIO01000003.1 GCA_001780775.1 Candidatus Giovannonibacteria bacterium RIFCSPLOWO2_12_FULL_43_11c
CATAATAAGTCGTTCCCCTTATTCCTATATCTCCTACTTTAAGGTCTTCTTTTCCAAGAGCAGTAAGAAGAACACTGAGTTCATCGCCGTTGCTCCCTATGCCAAGGTTCCTATTAAACGTATGGCACCATTGCTGGCCACCTCCGCCGCCGGAAGTCGGTAGGCCGCGCAGAGAGCTATTAACATTATTAACAACTGTCGCATCCGCACCGAATGACTGCAGTAGGGCTAGAATAGACTGAATTTGAGGCTCGGTAAGAGCCGCACTCGCGGTAAGCGGAGCCACTATTGAAGCCCCCGCAACGAAGAAAACCGCGCTTATAAATAAAAATGAATATAGCCTTGTTTTTCTAATTATCATATTCAAAAGTCGCTAGTCTTATAATAGCTGTATTATAGCACTATAAATTGGGACACAAAGGAGAAAAAATAAAACATGACCCAGGACGTTCTTCGAACGTCCTGGGTCATCTGCTTTTGATTTTAGGCCAATTTAGATTTTCATTTCGTGCATACCCTCCCAATCGAGCAGATACATATGAATTTCTGCCTCGTAGTTTTTGCTCTTAAGATAATCAATGAGTACCTGCCGGGCTTTCAAGAGTTCCTGTTGGAGAAAATAAATTTCCCCTTCAGAAGTTTCAAATTTTTTGGCATACTTGCCACAACTCACATGAACTCCGAGATTAACCCTGTGGCAATCGTGGAGCACCAGCAAATCAAGAATGTCATTGAGGGTCGATGTAAGTTCGCCATCATTCTGCGGGGAGGCAAGTTTTTTCGCTCCTCCAGCAAAATAATTCCTATCCGGGTTGCTATAACCCTCCTGGCGATAAAACTCTTCATAGTGCTCATTGCACCAACGACAGTCCAAACAGAATACATTGCATGCCTCTGACTTGTAGTGTTCAGGCTCAACATGGAACTTGAGCACAGTAACCATCGGTAGAATTTCCAAACTAGCTCTTGTCATCTTTTTTACGTCCTCCATAAAAAATTTCTATATAAATATAGCAGACAATGAAATTTTTTGCAATAACTAATACCCCTCCAATTTTTTAGCCTTGTCGTGATCGCGTATTTTCATCAAAGCTTTGGCCTCAATTTGCCGGATACGCTCGCGGGTGACGCCGAATTCCTTGCCGACTTCTTCTAAAGTATGCGAAATCCCGTCATCCAAACCAAAACGCAAGCGCAAAATTTTCTGCTCCCTCGGAGCAAGATCGTTTAGAATCTCGTGAAACTGGTCCTTTAAGAGACGGCGTGCGGCTTCCTGCGACGGGGATAATATTTTTTCGTCTTCTATAAAATCTCCGAGTAAGGAATCTTCGTCATCTTCGCCGACTGGCTGTTCCAAGGATACGGTCTCCTGCGAAATTTTCTGAATGTGCCTTATTTTATCAACCTCAATATTCATCTCGGAAGCAATCTCTTCTGCCAATGGTTCGCGACCCAAATCCTGCGTCAGCCTACGGACAACTTGCTGATATTTCGAGATAGTCTCAATCATGTGCACCGGGATACGAATGGTCCGCGCCTGATCAGCAAGCGCTCTTGTTATCGCCTGCCTGATCCACCAAGTGGCATAAGTTGAAAATTTAAATCCCTTTCTCCAATCGAATTTTTCAACGGCCCGGAAAAGCCCCAGATTTCCTTCTTGTATCAAATCAAGTAGCGTCAAATTCGGGGAGCGCCCGACATATTTTTTAGCGATTGAGACCACTAAGCGCAAATTCGCCTTGGCAAGCTTATTTTTCGCTTCCTGGTCCCCTTTCTCTATTTTTCTCGCGAGCTCTTTTTCCTCATCCGCGCTGATAAGGGAAATTTTTCCAATCTCCCTCAAATACATCTGCACAGAATCCGTGCTGAACTCTACGGTCGCTTCCTCCTGCGCCTTCGCCCCTTTTTCTTTGACCTCCAATTTTTCTCCCTCTAAAACGTATATTCCAATCTCTTCCAATTTTCTATATAAATCATCGAGAAAAATAATATTATCCTCGATATGCGGGAACAAATTCAAAATCTCCGAGTACGTTATAAAACCGCGCCCCTTGCCTTTTTCCAGAAGCCCTTCCACTTTCCCTTCCGCGAATTCTTCCGATGCTTTTATGGCTCTTGGCTTCCTTGGAACTTTAGCTTTCTTTAGAGTTTTTCCGCCAGAGACGGACTTTATTTTTTTAATTTTGCCTCTTGCCATAAATAATTAAGTTTGCGAGACTCGTCTTGGAAATCTTTTAAATATTGGGCAAGTTTTTCGCCTTCTCCCGCGGCTTCTGTTTTTCTTATTTCTTCCGAAAGCGATTCGAGTTTCGCCCTTACCACTTCTCTTTCGAGCTCTGAAACAAGACTTTTCACCTCCTCCTCCATGTTATCCGCGTCCCCGTATAACAACTCCGCTTCCAGCGAAAGTTTCGAGAGTTCCGTTTCAAAATCGCTGTTTCCCGCCAAGACCGATTCGAGCATAAGCGAATTCTCCTTTGAAAACAAGTTCTTCAAATTTTCTCCAACACCAAAAGGTAAGCCAGCTTTCCACTTTAACATACCTAAAATCCTTTCTTCAACTAGATGGCGGCGAGTTTTCGGATCGACATCAACAAACTTGACCTCCTTAGTAAAAGAATTGCCGCCTCTCCCCAAAACCGAAATCTTCTTAATCTCTTCCCATAGTGGCTCCTCTTTCAACTGTAAAACTTTTGAGGTTTCCTGAATCCAGTGCGCTTTTTCAATCTCGCTTGAGAACCGCGCGATATACGGGAGGACGGCCGTCCTTGCCTCCGTCCTTATTTTATGCAAATCTCCTCCAAATTTTTTCCCTAAATTGTCGAGAAAAAAAGCGATCACCGGCTTAGCATTTTTTATCGCACCCGTCCAAAGCACAGGATCCAAAGCCAAAGTCTCCGCGGGGTCCTTCCCTTCAGGAACATTAATAACATGGACCTCAAATCCAGAATCCAAAGCTAGCTCGTAAGCCCTCTTTGAAGCAGTCTCTCCGGCTTCATCATTATCAAAAGCTAACAGTAACTTCGAAGCAAGGCGCTTTATCAAAAAAAGGTGGCTGGATCCAAGAGCCGTTCCGGAAGTCGCGACGGTATTTGTTATCCCGGCCTGGTGGGACATCAAAGCGTCCATTTGCCCCTCGACGACAATACAGGAATTTTCTTTTCTTGCATCATTTTTCGCGCGATCCCAGAGATAGAGAATTTTTGATTTATCGTAGAGAACTGTGTTCGGCGTATTGATGTATTTCCCCTCGTTTGTTTCCTTATTGAATATACGCCCGGAAAAACCGACAACTCGTCCGGAGGTATCGGCTATCGGAAACATTATTCGCGACCTGAAGCGGTCATAGAATTTTGTTCTTGCGTCTGGATTTGAGCTCAAAATAGCAAGCCCGGCCTTCGCCGCTTCTTCCGGCTTATATCCCTTTTGCGACAAATGCTTCAAAAGATTTTCCCATCCGTCTGCGGCAAAGCCCAACCTGAAGTCTTTTATAGTTTCTTCTTTAAGCCCTCTTGAGTACAAATATTTATTGGCCTCACTATTCTCAAGAAGCTCTGAAGAAAAATATTTCGTCGCATCCTCAACGAGATTTAAAAGCCTTTTCCTTTCTCCGGAAATCCTAGGATCTTCCCGCTTCAAAACCACTCCCGCTCTTTGCGCGAGCATATCGAGCGCTTCGGGAAACTCAATCCCCTCTATCGTCATCACAAATCTAAATACATCCCCTCCGGCATTACATCCGAAACAGTGCCAAATCTCCCGCGCCGGAGAAACATAAAAGGACGGCGTCTTTTCATTATGAAAGGGACAGACCGCCTTGAAATTAGCGCCTGCCTTGGAAAGCCGGATATATGAGCCGATCAAATCGACAATATCCACCCGTTTTTTTATCTCCTCGATCGGGGATGACATTATTTAAAACAGACGGCTTCGATATTATTGCCGTCCGGATCCAAAACAAATGCTGCATAATAATCCGGGCTGTATTCTTCCCTGATTCCCGGCGCGCCATTATCTTTTCCTCCTGCCTCGAGCACGGCTTTATAAAATTCGTCAACCATGGATTTGTCTCCGACAAGTATTGCGGCATGCTCGCCTCCCAGATTCTCCTTTCTTTCAACGATCCAAAAATCTGGCATTCCCTTCACGCCAAATCCCGTCACCTTGTGTTGGGGCAAATCCATAACCACTTCATACCCAAGCGGTGCAAGGGCTTTCACATAAAAATCCTTGCTTTTCTCGTAATTCGAAACGTGTATGCTAACATGCGCGATCATATAGCAAGATTATACAACTTCCCCCTCGAATTCGCGAGTAGCCGCACGATACGCGCAGTAGTCGCACTCGGGAGAGGATTTTGGAATCTCTTTAGACGAAAGGCATGTGTGAATTTTGTTTATAACGCCAGAAACCCAATCATCTTTGCCTTTATACGGGATTATTTTTATATCAAATTCCAATTTCCCGTCGAAGGCTTCTTTATCCGCGTCTCCATTTGCGTATACAAAATACCCAGTGTCTGAAACTTTAAAATTATTTTTGCGGAACAGCCACTGATACATTTCCATCTGCCACTTGTATCCGATCTGCCAATCCGCGTCCAAGCTGACTTCGCCATCCTTAGACGTTGCTTTGTAATCAACGATGCTCACTTCGCCTTTTGAATCGTGCCAAACATCGTCAATCGCGCCCGTTATGATTAGATTTGTATCTTTATCGTGATACTGCATTCCTCCGCCTAAGGCATCGCGCCACTCATCTAATTTTTCGTGCGGAAAAGGAACTAAGTCTAATTTGTATTTTTTCATCAAGGGATGCGCCGTCGCTTTCGCGCGGTGCATGTCGAATTCTTTTTTTAGCAATTTGTCTACTGCGGAATTTAGAGAAAACGGATACCCCGGCGGCTGGGCAACGCCCAAGCGGCGATCTAAATAAAAACATCTGGGACAATTTAGAAATAGGTCAATCTTTGATCTGGATATCTTAAAGGGAATATCTGAATTCGGGTCATACAAATTCCTTTTCCGTTTCGCGTTATAGAATTTGGACATTGTATTTAAAGTATATAATATAGATGTATGGTTAGCCATTCCATAGAAGATGAGGGGAAAGACGACCGCTGGGGGCCTATCTTTACACGTAGCCATTATTACGGCGATATTGTCCGGAAGCTATTCGTCTCGGGAGACGCGATTATGATATTGACTTATCCATTTTTTATGGACAGAATATTCTTTTCCACATCTATATCCATCTTTGTGATAGTGTCGGTGGGAGTCATTGCCGGATTTTTGAACCCGCGGCAGAAGTGGGCAAATATTTTGACGTTTATTATCTCCGTAGTAGCTCTGTCGGTTTTTGAATACCATGCCGTAACGGCACTCTCCGGAGAAAATAAAAACTCATTCGATTTATTTTTCTGGATTAACCAGATACTCGCGATAATTTTTTTCTTTGCTTTATATTACAGCGCCAAAACAATTCGCGGATTTTATACTAATAAAACTTAAGCCGCCGCGAATCCTCCTGCCTGTATTTCCCAAAGCCGTTGATAAGTTCCTTTCTGCGTTTTGAGCAATTCTTCGTGCTTTCCTTCTTCGATAATTTTTCCTTCGTCAATAATAACAATCCTATCCATCTGCGTAATCGTGGATAGACGATGCGCAATAACAATTGTTGTGCGGTTTTGCATTAATTTTTTAAGCGAATCTTGAATAAACATTTCGCTTTCGCTGTCTAAAGACGAGGTCGCCTCGTCCAAAACAAGTATCGGGGAGTTTTTGAGAATCGCCCGGGCGATTGCCACACGCTGGCGTTCGCCGCCGGAAAGCTTGATTCCGCGCTCCCCGACCAATGTATCGTAGCCGAGACGGAATGAAGAAATAAATTCATGCGCGTGGGCCGCCTTGGCGGCCGCAATTACTTCTTCATTGTCAGCCGTAGGCTTCGCATATCGTATATTTTCCATCAAACTCCTGTGAAATAGAATTGGGTCCTGAGGAACGAGTGCGATACTATCCCTCAATGAATCCTGCGTTACTTCGGCAACATCTTGCCCGTCTATTAAAATTTTTCCGCTACGGATGTCGTAGAAGCGAAAAAGAAGCTTCGTTATGGTCGATTTTCCTCCGCCCGAAGGACCTATCAGAGCAACCCGCTCTCCCGGCTTGATTTTCAGACTAAAGTTTTCGAGTATTGCTCCTTCCTCGTGATATCCAAAAGAAACATTCTCAAAATTGATTTCCCCATTTTTCATTTCAAACGTCTTTGCTCCCGATACATCAGCAATTCCGTGCGGCAGTAGTAAAAGTTCCGTCATCTCGTTTGCGTCCGCGAGCGCTTCGTAAATATTGCGGATATTCCGGCCCGTGCTCCAGAGCTTATCGAATATGCGCAATAAATACATCTGCAAAAGCGCAACATCGCCAACCATAATGGTTCCGCGGCTCCACATGATTACCGCGAAATACATAACAAGAAATTCCGCAATGATCATGAAAATGCTTTGTATTATATCTCCTACGGTTCCTATATCCCAACTCTTTTTTCTTGCCTTAAATTGCTCGTCAATAACTTTTGCAAAACGTTCGTACTCAAAAGGGTATCGGGCAAAAGATTTTATATTTACATTATTCGTAATAGTGTCGGCAAGCTGGCCTGTTGTCTTGGTATCCACTTCTGCGCGGTGTATGTCATACGGCAACCTGAATCGAGAAAAGATAAACACGTACAATAAAACTGCAACACACCACGCCGTCATAATTAATCCAAAAATTCGATACTGCCAGAGGAGGACAAAAAGAATCATAGCGGTATCCAAAAATGATCTGCCTAAATCAAAAACTAATTGATCTGTGATTTGCTCAAACGCGCGCTCGAAACGCTTTACTTTCGTAACTAAACTCCCAACAAAATTTGAAGTGAAAAAACCATATGAATGCTTCTGTAAATACTGGTAGCAAGTGTTCATCAGATCTCCCATAACTCTCGCTTGGAAAAAATTATTGACGAAATTCATGATTCGCCAAAATAGAATTCTCGTGATATTAGCTATTAAGACAAGAACAACCACATGTATAGCCGGCGAAAGATTATCTTGAGTACTCGAAGAAGTGAGCAAATTAATCAGGTCTCGGTACAAAAGCGGGATATACGTTTGAATAAACGTCACGACAAGAATGCTGGCGATAAGTACTATTACCTGCCAGCTGTATTTGCGGCTATGCCGCCAAAATATTTTCAGCGTTTCTTTCGTGAGCTTATACATATATAAACCTTACAGGGTTTTATGGCGTAAAAGCATCGCGTTAAAAGCCACAATCACGGTTGAAAGAGACATCAAAACCGCCGCGAACGCGGGTTCGAGAAATATTCCTTTGAACGCCAATGCCCCGGCCGCGAGCGGAATCGCGACGATGTTGTATCCCGTCGCCCAAAACAAATTTTGAATCATCTTTGTATATGTTAATTTAGATAAACGAATAATTTTTGCGATATCGCGCGGGTCATTACGCACCAAAATTATTCCGGCCGATTCAATCGCAACATTCGTGCCAGCACCAATGGCAATGCCAAGATCAGCTTGAGTGAGCGCCGGGGCGTCATTCACTCCATCTCCGACCATCGCCACTTTTTGCCCCTTCAATTGCAAAAATTTAACTTTTTCCGATTTCTCTCCAGGGAGAACTTTCGCAAAATATTCATCAATGCCAAGCTCTTGGGCCACCCATTTTGCCACGTCTTCCGTATCTCCGGTAATCATGGCTGTTTTAACGCCCATGTCGCGGAGAGTCTTAATTGCTTCGCGCGATTCCTCGCGGATAACGTCAGTAAGCGCAATTATCCCGAGTATTTTGCCGCCATTAATCACAACATTTATATTTTTACCCTGTCCTGCAAGCGTGCCAGTTTCCGTTTTTATCCTGCTTGAAAACACCAGGCCGCGATCTTCCGCAAGCGATAAACTGCCGACAAATACTTCCGCTCCGCTTATTTCCGCCCTGACGCCCTTTCCCGGGATTCTCTGAAAATTTTTTGCTTCCGGAATTTCAATTCCTTTCTTTTTTGCCTCTAAAATCATTGCCTTCGCGAGCGGATGCTCGGAATGGCTGTTCGCGGAAGCGGCGTACTGAAGAACTTCAAGCTCATTTCCTTCGGTCTCCGGAATAATTTTATCGATCCCGAATTCTCCGCGGGTGAGCGTCCCTGTTTTATCAAAAAGAACCACATTGATATTTCGCGCCGCCTCAAGAGCAAGCCTCTGCTTTATAAGAAAACCGTTCCGCGCGGCTTTTGTTGTTGAGATAGACGCGATAAGCGGGATTGCCAGCCCCAGGGCATGCGGACAAGCAATAACAAGAACCGCCACCATGCGCTTTATGGCGAACGCTGGGTCAGCGAACGCAAGCCAAGTCGCGAAAGTAATTCCACCAGTTACTACCGCGATAATGGTTAAATAGTAAGCGGCGCGATCCGAGAGCATCTGAAGGCGCGATTTGGAACTTTGCGCCTCGGCTACAAGCCGCATGACACCAGCCAAAAAAGTTTCATCGCCTATTTTCGCAACTGTGATTTTTAAAGACCCGTCGCCATTGGTCGTGCCGGCGATGACCGCGCCACCCTCTTTTTTCGGCACTGGCTTTGATTCTCCCGTAGCGACGGATTCATTGACGTCCGATATTCCTTCTTTTACGATTCCGTCTGCCGGAATCCTGCCACCCGGCCGGACAAGCACAACATCATCTTTCTTTAATTCAGAGAGTGGAATGATCTCTGATTTTCCGCCTCTAATTACCTCCGCCTCATCCGGCAATAATTTCGAGAGTTCTTTGAGAGCGCTTTGCGCGCCGGAGACGGCGCGCATCTCAAGCCAGTGGCCGAGAAGCATGATTGTAATCAATGTCGCAAGCTCCCAGAAAAGCGTGTCCGCTTGTCCAAGAAAAGTTACCGCGACGCTATAGAAATACGCGACCGAGATCGCAAGTGCGATTAAAGTCATCATACCCGGAAGCCTGGCTTTAAGTTCGCGATAAGCGGAAGTGATAAATACCCAGCCGCCGTAGAAAAAAATAATCGAAGCAAATGCGAATGACAGATACGCGGAGCCCGGAAACGCCAGAGCTTGATAGTGGAGAAGATTTTGCGCGATGTCGGAATACGCGACTATTGGGATGGACAAAATAAAGCTCACCCAAAACTTCGCTTTGAAGATATTCGTGGAATGTCCGGCGTGTTTATTGTGCTCATCGTGGCTTGATTCTTTCGCTACTTTTTGTTTCGCCGGCACTAAATTCATACCGCATTCCGAACACATGCCTGGCTTATCCTGCGTGATTTCCGGATGCATTGGGCAGGTGTATATTTTTTCTGAATTGCTGTGGTTCATATCGAGTTGTTAGTTTCAGGCTGGCAAATGCCGCAGGTATCACACAAATTTTCGCCTCTTCGAAATACAGTCACTGCTTTTTGAACTGGGAGAATCGAGAGAAAATAGCGGAAATCAACAAATCTGCGTAACAGCCAGCCGATTGATCCATAAAGAGTAATAAAGTCAAGGGACACGGATGCCCATCCGGGGCCGACAGGAAGCGCATAATATACTTTTTTCTGCCGATACGTTTTCAAGGGTTTATTCATAATTAAGCGCGAGATATTTTCCGCGGCCGCTTGCCCATCATAAATAGCAGTTTGAGCCATCCCGGAATTTGCAGTAGCGGCACCATCTCCAACAATAAAGACATTTTCAAATCTTTTCGCGCGGAGAAATTCATCAACGATTACCCTTCCTTTTTCGTCCAACAAAAGGCAACCAATACTCTTATATAAGTAATTTGACTTCACTCCAGCAGTCCATATAACAGTTTCAGTTTTCATTGTCATCCCCCGAATGCTTATTTGTTCTATTTCTTCTTTAGTCATCGATCTGTTGGTAAAAATATTTACTCCAATATGCCTCAATCTGTGAGCAATTTTTTTTGATATACGTTCAGGAAAAGCAGGCAGTATACTTGGCGCTGCCTCGATAAGATCAATTGAGATCAATGATTGATCAACTCCATATTCTTGAGCCAATCTCTTCATGAATATGGCAAGCTCTCCCGAAAGTTCGATCCCGCTCGGCCCCGCGCCAACAACTACAACTTGCAGCAAACATACTTTTTCATCCTGATTATTTTTCAGTTTTTTGCATTCGATAAAAAGATCGTGCAAATGCATTTTCAAACGCATTGCTTCGGAGATCGATTTAAAACTGAAAGAAAATTTTTCCAGGCCGGGGATGTTGAAATAGGCGGTTTCAGAACCAAGCGCTAAAACCAAATAATCAAATTTATAATCGGCGCCGGACGCACCCCTTGCAATTTTTTTCAGAGGATCAACGCTTTTGATTGCATCGAGAGCGAACGCAATATTTTTTTTCTCAAATATCTCGCTAATCGGTATGCACACTTCTAGGGGCGACCGTCCAGTTACGACGCGGTAGAGCGCGGGCTTATATTCAAAATGTGATTTGTCTGAAATAAGCGCGATCTCTGTATTGGAAATATTTTCTTTTTCCAGAGTGAGAGCTGCGGATATGCCTCCGAAACCGCCCCCAACAATAAGTATTTTGTTGTTGGTCATGGCTATTTTGCGATATAAGCTTCGGGATTTTTCTCAAATTCCTCTTTGCAGTAGCCGGAACAAAAAGCGTACGTCTGTCCTTTATAGACTGAACTAATTTCATCGCCTGCCCGCATACCGCAAACCGGATCTTTGGAAAATTTTTTAATAGAGTCCTTTTTAAATTTACTGAAGAAAGATTTGAACATTGCGCTACTATAATTCTTTAATCATGCTGGAGTTATGCATCCAGACATAATACCAGGCAAATATCCAAGCGAAGGCAAGCATGTAGATGGCGCCCAGCACGCATTTCCAACCGTATGATTTGAGAGATAGTCGTTCCATATATTTTATTTATTAGATTCAATCGACCATTAGTCAAAGCTTAATTCGATTTTGTCCCTGTCGCGCATGACGTAATTCTCGTATTCGGCATTCTCTTTCCCGTTTACAGTCATCTTCATATCCGTGCCGAATGACCGCATATCCTTGCCCCAGTTTTTGAAAAACTGGCCAAGGGTTATATCCTGCTTTCTGGCAAGACCCTGAAATTCAAGGTGGATAAGCGGCGGATCGTCATGCGTGTGCATCGGCTGATGAACCGCGCCGATACCTATATTTTTCGGAATTTCTTGCATTTCTCCCTTTATGTATATCACTAGCTCCGGATGCCAATGGAAACCGTTTCTGGAAATAATATCTGACTCCTGAACCGACGGCCGCGTTGTAACATACCAGATAAGGCCTCCGACTACTGCAATAGCCAGACCGCCCCCCAAACCCCATGAAACAATTTTCTTCATATTTCTTAATTATACCTTATTTATATCCCACAGTCGCTTTGCTCGCGTTGCGGCGCGACTGTCTCCCCTGTATCAACGCCACACCCGTTTCCACCACGCTCTCCGCGTGGCTGGACAATTTGGGAAGCAATTTTTGCGTATCCGGAAGCGCTGGAGTAATTGATTCCTAAAATTTCTTGTGGATTAACATTTTTCCAATCAACCTCTTTATTTTTCATGTAAGTCGCTATTGTAAGATATTCGTTCGGAAACCAGAAGGAATTAACCGTCAAAGCGGTCCTCCACATATCCTCTTCACCAACACCTTGGGAAGCCATGAGTTCTAAAAGTCCGAGCATGGCCATGCCGTGATTGCAATCAGGAAAATGCGTCGAATTATCACAGCACGGCCTGTATATACCTCGAGATACTTTATCTATCAGTGCTTGCTCCGCAGATGTGAGCGCGAAGAATATATGGCGGCTATAGTGATCCATTGGGTTACCTTCCGCAATTGTCCATCCGGCCGTTGAAGCAAAATTTTGCGCGCCTCCGTATGCGCGATTCATCATTTCTCCTGAATCCAGAATCGGATTTTTGTTCGCGAGCCCAAGCGCCCAGAATAAATTCAAGAGATAGCCAGCATTTTCTTCCGTAATTTTAAGTTTTTCATCGTTTTGTCCGATTAGCAGGTTCTTGTATTCTTCGGTAAATGCGTCCCTTTGATCGTATATGGCTTTGAACTTGTCGGCATCGATCGCTCCCGCGCTAACAAGTTTTGCTCCGAGATCGCCCCAAGTAACTGGAAGAATGACGCCTTCGGACGGTAATACTTTTTCCTCCAACTCCGTTCTCACAACTTTTTCCGGAGCGCTGGAATTTTTCATCTCTGCCGTATATATCCAGGCGCCTGCGATAATCAGCGCCGAAAGAAGAATGCTCGACGGCAATAAATGATCTATTGTTTTTTTCTCCGTTTCATTTTCCATAGATTTATTTAAGCATCTGCACAAGCTGGTTAAGGTAGATGTTTATTTTTGTTTGGAATTCTCCTCCGCCCATCGCAAGCTGGTTTGTCTCAGCAAGGTATAAGATGAAAATGCCCATCAAAAAGAAGGTTGTACCCGATACCAAGTCGGCTATCGCAAGATTGATTTGCCTGCCGCCAATTGAATAAGACAAGCGCTTATTCGATTCCATAAGTTTATTGGTAAAGTCATTTTTATCCAGGAGATATGCAATCAGAAAAAGCGGGGCGACCATTCCGAGAACATAGGCAAGAGCATAAACTCCTCCCCAAAAAATGGAATTAGGCAATATCGACAAAGCGATAACGCCGGCCAAGACCGGAGCGCAACACATAGTCGCAAACCCGGAAAAAATGCCCAGCGTAAATACAGAACTAGCGTTATTAATTCTTAATTTCGGATGAACCGAAAACGGCATCGAAAAATGCCGTCCCAGCAATATTGACGCGCCGAGAAATAAAAAGAATATTCCGCCGGCAATGAATATCGGATCGTGATATTTACTGATCAATTTCCCCAGTCCGGCAGCCCCCATGCCAAGCGGAAGAAACACCGCCAGAAGACCCAGGAAAAACATAAAAGTCATCAAGAACACCTTTCGTTTTTCCCTGAAAATAGAACCCAAATATGATGGCAATAAGACGGTGATACAACAGGGAGCAAACAGCGCTGCTATTCCAGCGATAAATGCGGTTATGAGCGACGCGATAATTAATGTCTCCATGTTTAATTAAGTTTTTCCATTTCTTTAATCAATTTGTCGTTGGCAAGGGCCATATTAGGGTCATCCAGCGTAAACCTGATTATCCCATTTTTATCAATAATAAAATAAGTATGGCCAGGGAAACCGCCTGGGTGCATGGATGAGTCTAGATATAACACATCGTACGCCTTAGACACGGAACGCGCGGTGTCAAAAAGAATTTTGGATTTTGCAATATTTGGCGACTTGCTTACAATCTCAAGCCATTGGCTTTTTGAGTCAGCTACGATTGAGAAAGTAATGATGCTTTCGGCGTCAAATCTGTTATCATTGCCAAGCTCCGCTATCTGATCCCAGCAGGCCGGATAACACATTGATCCTTCGTTAAAGAAAAGAACGACGTTTTTACCGAGATAATCGCTCAATTTAACAATTTTCCCGTCAATGCTTTCGAGTTCAAAGTCGGGAGCTTTTTTGCCCACCGCTTCTTTGAAAGAAATTTTTTCTTTAGAATCCGGATTAATCGTGCCTTCTATCACAGAACGTTCTTTGCCGCCGGCAAACAAAATTAATCCGCCGATGACAACCGCCCCCACAATACCTATAATTATAGTTTTTTTATCCATAACGTTAGTAGAAATTAGTAAATAAAAAATCCCTTTTTAAGGGAATCTGCGGACGCACAATAAAAAACCAATTCGACGAACGGTTTTAGATCGGCGTCATATAAACAGTCGGGCTATTTTCGTGAAGCGCTAGCCAGCGAATGAATTTGCGCTGAAACGGGAAAGAAAATGATTCAAAAAATCGCCTTCGATAATAATCCGCCGCAAGCGCTGGCAGAGAAAGGTAAATGCCAATATTAATTCCAGCGGCGATAACTAATATCAAAGCGAAAATAACTGCAGTCGAAAAACTTCTAAAAGCATCAAAATGAAAACCGATAAACGATAGAACACCGCTCACTTTCTGACAATCAAATCCCAAACTGGCCACGGCGGCAATACAGCCGTTGTGACCATGTTCTGCGTCATAGCCCATTACCAACATGCTAAAAACAGCTACCCCAATGAAGCTCAAAATAAGAAATGTCGTAAACGCTGTTCTCATAATGATTGTATTATATTTTCAAACAAACAGAAAAGCAACAGCAAAAATGTCGCCGCTCAAAGTCAGTTTGTTATTTCGCATAAACAAAATACAATCTTCCGCCAAAATCATCCGTGAAGAAAAAGGAATTTTCATCATATTGAAATACATGGACCGGACGCCCAAAACGCTTATCCCCTTCACCAAGGAACCCATTCATGAAAACTTCCTGTTTCCCATCCATCGTCACGCGTAAAATATTATATCCGTTTCTAATTTCCACTTTATGAGACCCGTGCTGGGCAACAAGAAAGGCTTTGTTTATAAAGGGGTGCGCGTTTTCAAAGTAAGTAATACCGAGGGGTGCGGTATGGGGACCGAATGACACAAACGACATAGGGACATTTTCGCAGGAAATTGGCACGCGCTTCCAATTCCAGCTTAATTCTTTATTTTTCTTGCCGTTTGACTCGTAACAATAAGGCCAGCCGTAATTTTCTCCTTCCGTCAGCTTATACATTACGTCGTCGGGCAAATCAGCGCCCAAGTGATCCACGCCGTTTTCCGTTGCATATAAGGCACCTTCGGCCCAAGAAATTCCCACGGCATTTTTTAAGCCGTCCACATATGTTCGCGCGTTTTTGCCGTCCGGATCCATAGCAAGGATCATCGCGCGTTTATCGCCTTGTGCTTCTTCGCAGACATTGCAGCCGCTACCAACAGATACATATAAAACGTCTTCGTGAAATAATATCGTTCGAGTAACATGCCAAACAATGCCTAAAGCAGTTGGATTTTGTTTATTTGGAAATAGGCTGATCAATTCCGGCTTAGCCGTCGGGGCCATATCCCCGGATTTATACGGATACCGGATAAGTTTCTCAGTAAGCGCTATATAAATCCAGCTCTTGCCCGCACGATCGGTATAGAACTCTACGCTATTTGGGCCCCGAAGTCCGGAGAGGTAAATAGATTTTGATTTAAATTTGTGAGTTTCAGCGTCAAAGTCTTCCAAAATAATAATCCGCCCCTCTCGGCTGAGATTCCAATCAACCATATCGGGAATAAAAATTCTATTGTCCGGACTCATCGCGATAAAACGAGCTTTCCCTAAATCCTCTGCCGCGACGGCTAGGTCGAACTCTGAAGCAAGCGAGTATGTTGCGACTGTCCCATCCGCAAATGCAACTGTTCTCGGCTCAAGCTTGATCGGCGTTGAATTATCAATTTTATTGCCTAAAAGTCCCTCAAAAAAAGTATCTTCTTTATCATCTAAGTCCGCTTCCTTACGCAATCCCAAATACCCCGCTCCTCCTAAAACCAAAACTACCGCGATAATTGCGATAAATGCCGATATTCTACTAAATCCTTCCTGACCTTCCATATTGCAATTTTAATACAGACGCTCTCTCGCGGCAATATGCGAAATACCTCCTCCTGGGGTAGTTTTCTGTTTGGTGGTATGATTATTGTACAGCTTTATTATCAATGCCACTTTACTTATCAGCTAATTTAATATACATATGCTAAAAAAGATCCTCTTCGTGCCCCTTTTGGCGGTCATGCTCGTCGGAGCCACTGGCCCTTTTTCTCTGCAGGCCGCCGGTGCTTCTTCAAAGGTGGATGTATTTATTAGTTTTCAAAATACTCCCGGTGCCGCCGAACACGCTTTAGTTGAGCGTGCCGGAGGAACGGTACGATACAGCTACAGTATCACTCCCGCCGTGGCGGCAAGCATTCCCGAGACAGCGATTCAAGGATTGCTAAAGAACCCAAAGATAACTTCCATAGAATCGGACGATCTGGTATATGCGGTTGATGCGGAACTTGATAATACGTGGAGTGTCAAAAAAATCGGCGCAGGAACCGTTCACATCGCTGGCAATACTGGAGCGGGAGTAAAAATCGGCATCATCGACTCCGGCATCAATTACAATCATCCTGATTTGGATGGGGTATATGCTGACGGATACGATTTCGTTCAAAATGATAACGCCCCGATAGATGTCTACGGCCACGGCACGCACGTTGCCGGTACGGCATGTGCTGAAAGCAATGGCTTTGGCGTAGTTGGCGTTGCCCCGAATTGTGCCCTGTATTCCCTGCGTGTTCTCAATGACGATGGGGTAGGTTCGTGGAGCAAAACGATTGCCGCTATGCAGTGGGCAGTGGACAACGGGTTACAAGTCGTTAACTTGAGCTTAGGGAACTCGAAGAATCCCGGCACGGCCGTTAAAACCGCCTTTGACAACGCCGAAGCCTTCGGAATAGTCATCGTAGCCGCGGCTGGAAATTCCGGAAACATAGTTGGCAAGGGTGACAATATTATTTATCCTGCCAAGTACGCTTCCGTCATAGCCGTTGGAGCAACCGATTCGTCGGATAAAAGAGCGAGCTTCTCAAGCACCGGAAGCGATCTTGAGTTGATGGCTCCCGGGGTATCAGTACTCTCAACCTGGAACGATGATGTAAGCTATCTTGATCCGCAGCCGTTCTGCATGGGTAGCGTTTGCTACTACAAATATGGATCCGGAACTTCCATGGCCTCGCCTCACGTTGCTGGAGTTGCCGCTTTGATAATCGCGAGCGGCATAGTCACCGACACAAATTTCAACGACCGCATGAACGACGAGGTGCGAGCCAAATTGGATGCTACTGCAACTAATTTGGGAGTTGCGGGTAAAGACACGCAGTACGGTTACGGATTGGTAAATGCGGCTGCTGCGGTAGCACCGTAAACACAGTTGCATATCAGGAACCTTTTCTTACTTTTTATAGGCACTCGGGTCGTCGCTTGCTCGCGGCTACTCGGGTCGCGCCGACCATATTTTTGACGGAAATTTGAATTCCGAATTTTGGCGGAGGGTGAGAGATTCGAACTCTCGAAGGGAGTTACCCCTTACGCGCTTTCCAAGCGCGCGCACTAGACCGCTATGCGAACCCTCCGTTTTTATTAAGATACCCTCAACGACTTTTTTGCGCAATAATCGCAACCCTAGAGAGATTCGCCGGGAAATCGGCCGGTTGAAAATTGATGCGCTCTATTTTCTCGAGCCCGGATTTCCGGCAGAGATATTTAATTTCTTCCGTAGAGTTGGGCTTAAATTTATACATAATTTCAAATACGCTGACCATCGGATTTTTCTTGACTCCGATGTTTAAAAACATTCCTCCGGGAAGCAAAAGGGTGGACAATTGGGGAATCGCTTTTTTTATATCAACGTGTTCGAGAACGCCCGAAGTTATCACAGCCTTAAAAAATTCGCCCGAAACCGAAACTTTTTTCCCGCCCTCCAATTCGTATAGGTCTCCCGGAAAATTCAGGTCGTTCTGAAAAAATTTTACGTTATTTAATCCTTCTTTTTTGGCAATTGCTTTCGCCTCCTTTAGCATTTTTAAATCGAGATCGGAGGCGTAAATTTCAATTTTCGGAAATCTTTTGGCCAGATAAAACGCCGCGAGCCCGGTTCCGGTTCCGGCATCGAGCACAATATCCCCGTCCGCGAATTCAAATGGGATGCGATCAAGAAAATTCTCCATTCCCTTTTTAAATCCAGTGATGGCTAGGAATCCGTCGTAAAAACTCGCCAGAGCGCCGTATTGAGACCTCTTCGCTTCGCTAAACGTCATTATTTTATAATTGTACCAATAAATTCCTTTCCGCGAAATAGATTATCGAAATTTTCGAGGTCTGTTCCTTTAATAATTACGGTTGAAAGTTTTTTTCCTTGGGCTAGCTTTGCGCCGACCGGATCAACGGGCGCGTGCGATCCAGGCTTCCAAGCCGCGGGGATTAATTTTCGGTACTCCCTCCAGGTTAAGTTTTTAATCTCCTTGGCATTCTTATCTTTCTTCGGGTCAGCGGTATATACATGCGCGGGGCTTCCAGCAATAACCGCTTCCCTGGCTCCGAAATCGTCCGCCAATTGCAGGGCCACATAATCCGTGGACCATCCAGGGCGCCAACCGGATGCAATCGTTATTTTATGCTTCAATTTCTTTATTTTGAATCTCGCATCCAATACTACCGGATCGGCCTCTTTATAAAAGATTGTTCTTAAAAGGTGCGCATTGAGTCGCGTCGCGTGTATCCCGATCCAATCTTTGTCTTCATCTTCGAGGCGCAAAATTTTCGAAGACGCTTTTTGGTAATCCCGCGCGATGCTCCCTCCCCCTGCGACAATTATGAATTTTTTATTCTTTTTAACCCACTTTAAAATAAATCTTCTGAAATTCTTTAAGAACGAAACGTCAATCTCCCCCGGATGCATTATCGATCCTCCGAGCGCGATGATAATTATTTTTCCGAATTTATACCTCATGCTATAAAACTGCTTTGGTTATGAGTCCAAGCGCGACCAACCCCGCAAAATTCAGAGCAAAAGATAAAATAAGGAAATATTTCGTTTTTACACCGGCCGCGCCAAGCATGACAAGTCCTAATTCGTCCGGCAAAGGCGAAGCAATAATCAGCGCCCCGACGAGCGGCAGAAACCTTTTGTAAGCTCTCGAATAAAACAGCGCGTGCAATTTTGTGTGATGGCCTTCTTTTATAAATTTCATCAGGTTTTCTGCCAATGTATCGCGGACAAACCTGAAAATTACGAAATCGCCCAGCAAGGCACCGATAGCGCCAAAAAGAGCAACAATAAAAATGGAGTTCATCTCGACTATTTCAACTAAAACAACGATAGCCGGAACAGTCGTGAAAATAGAAGTAAAAAAGATGCCAGCGATAAAACTCCCTATTATATGCGACTCCGTGCTGGCCAATACGTGATTTATAATTCCGCTTTCGGTTATAAAAATTGCCACAAATACTGAAAGGACGATTGTCCCTATGTCCCTGCCAAGCGCGTCTGATTCTTTACGGACCATCACATCTCTCGTAATTTTTTAATGCGGTCTTCGATCGGCGGGTGGGTCATAAAAAGTTTGGAGAACCAACCGATTGTTTTTTGCTTGCCTTGGTACGGGTCGTCGAGCCAGAGATGCGCTGTCGCGTGAGAAGCTTGGCGCATTGGAGTGTTGTCTTGAGCAAGTTTTTGGAGCGCGGAAGCCAATCCTTCTGGATATCTTGTTAAAAGAACTCCCGACGCATCGGCCAGATATTCCCTTTTACGCGATACTGCAAGCTGAATTAAAATCGCTGCGATTGGCGCAAGAATTGCTAAAATAATTCCAATCAAAAGAAGAATTAATCCGGCTTGTCCGCCATTCCGATCATTATTCCCGCGAAATCCAAAGCGCATCGAGCGCAAAAATATATCGGAGAGAAGCTGAATTACACCGACCAAAACGACGACGACCGTCGAGACAAGCATGTCCCTGTTTCCTATATGGCTCATCTCATGCGCTAAAACCCCCTCGAGTTCCGTTTTATTCATAATCTGTAAAATCCCCGAAGTCACCGCGACAATCGCGTGTTCCGGATCGCGTCCCGTCGCGAAAGCGTTAGGCTGGGGCGCGTCTACTATATAAATTCTCGGCTTTGGGATTCCAGCGGTTATCGCAAGATTTTCGACAATATTGTGCACCTCGGGCGCGTTTTCTTTTGCCAAAGGTTTAGCGCCCGTCGTTCTAATAACTATTTTATCCGAAAACCAATATGAAAAAACGCTCATTAAAACACTCAAGACAAACGCAAAAAGAAAAATGACGGGGTTGCCGTAAACCTGCGAGAAAACCCAGCCGATGGTCGTCACAAAAATTAAGAAACCCGTGATCAAAAGCCACGTCTTCCGGATATTACTATCTCGGTGCGTCCAAATCGTCGCCATCTATTTAATAAATTTAAAAGTGGAGAGAATTTGATTGAAAGCATTCTCCAATTCCGGCAAGATTTTATTTCCCGAACTGGTTAAAATAATTTCGTACGAATGATCGCCGGATGCATTATTAAAATAGGCTATCATTTGCTCAGCGAGATACGGTAAATTGCTGGTTTTTTGGATGTCGATAAAACGTATTTCTGCCTCCACCCCATCCACCATTACCTTTCTTGGCGGTCTATATTCTTGCAAACCTTTGTATACTGGGCTATCAACATCAATCGCTATGAAGTAAGGAGTTCCCTCTATCCTGGTCGTAAAAACAACGGTTACGGGGCCTTCGGTATTATCTATGCTAAATTCCGGCGGATATTTCACCAAAAACCCGTATTTCTCGTTTCGGTAGGTTTTCCAATTTGCAGTTCCGTCGGATGGAACGTTTTGTTGATTTTCGACTATGGGCGCTTCGGCTTTTTTGGTTGCGACATAGTAGCTCCCTACGCCAAGCAGGATGATGACTGCGAGAATGAGAATATATTTTTGATTCATATTTAGAAAGAAACCTTAACCGGTTCGCGCTGGGCGGGGGTTTCGTCGAGATCAAAGAATTCTTCTTTCGTGAAGCCGAAGGCGCCAGCGATAAGATTCGAAGGAAAAACTTCAACCGCGTTGTTTATCGCCAACACATTCGAATTGAAAAATCTGCGCGCCGCTTGTATTTTATTTTCTGTGTCGGAGAGTTCCCTTTGCAATTCCAAAAAATTGGTATTCGCTTTCAAATCCGGATACGCTTCCGCGACCGCGAAAATACTCTTGAGCGCCCCGGATAGCATATTCTCTTTTTGAGCCTGCTCGTGTGGGTTAGCGCTTCCTGAAATCGCGGCCGCCCTCGCTTTCGTCACATTTTCAAAGGCTTGCGATTCATGCTTCGCGTAACCCTTAACCGTTTCTACTAAATTGGGAATAAGGTCATATCTTCGCTTCAATTGAACGTCTATGTCGGACCAGGCCTCTTTAACTCTATTTCGCAGCGTAACCAGACGATTGAACGTCCAAATCAGCCATAGAACAATAACCGCTATTATTCCTATTATTAGCCACAAAGTTGTACTCATATACTCATTATATCACACTTAAAACCCGTCGTGCATCCCTCCGGGCATTTGGGGTGCGGGTGGGAGATCTTTTTTTGGAATTTCTGTAATTGCGGCGCCGACCATCAGGAAGTTAGACGCAACGGAAACCGCGTTTAATAAAGCCGACTTGGTAACTTTGAGCGGGTCAATTATCCCCGCTTCTTTAAGGTCAGTGATGTCTTTCGTTAATGCATTAAACCCAAGCCAATTGCTTCTTAATTTATTTTTTTCCTGGATCAAGGCAGCTATAAGCTTACTCGGAGATTCACCGCTGTTTACAATAATTGCCTGCAGTGGAGCGGCAAGCGCCGCATTTAAGATACGGACAGCCGCCTGCGCTTCGGAAAATTCGTGCGCTTTCGGACTCTCTCTTTGCAAATGAATGTTGAAAAGCGCCATTCCTCCCCCGGGAACTATTCCCTCTTCCATCGCCGCTTTTGTCGCCGCAACAGCGTCGTCCACCCTCTGTTTTACTTCCTTCTGCGCAGATTCGGTAGGAGCGCCTATTTTCAAAACGGCTACACCACCAGAAAGTTTGGCAACCCTTTCCTGAAGTTTTTCCTTGTCATAATCGGAAGTTGATTTCTCAATTTGCGCTCTTAGCTGTTTGACTCTTTTTTCGATATCGCTTTTATTCCCGGCACCTCCGACAATAGTCGTATTATCTTTGTTTGAAATTACTTTCGAAGCTTTACCAAGGACCGAAAGTTCAACTTTATCCAACTTCAATCCCGCCTTCTCGGAAATTACCTTCCCGCCAGTTATGATAGCTATATCTTCGAGCATCTCTTCACGCCTGTCCCCGTAACCCGGAGCTTTAATCGCGAGTGCGTTGAAAGTCCCACGAATTTTGTTTACAACCAAAGTTGTAAGCGCATCGCCTTCCACTTCCTCCGCAATTATTATCAATTCCTTCTTTCCCTTCTGCGCTACTTTTTCCAATAGCGGTAAAATTTCCTGAATCGAAGAAATTTTCTTGTCGGTAATTAATATATCCGCGTTTTCATATACGGACTCCATTTTCTCCGCATTCGTGATCATATACTGCGAGATATATCCCCTATCAAAATTCATTCCTTCGACAATTTCGTAGGAATTTTCTATGGTATTGGAATCGTCCACCGTGACAACCCCATCTTTCCCGACTTTATTCATCACCTCGGCGATAAGTTTTCCGAGATGCCTATCCTTGGAAGATAGCGTTGCAACTTCTTCGATTTTTTTAGGATCGTTGATCGCTTCTTTCTGCGTCTCAAGCGCTTTTATTATTTCATTGCCAGCACTCCTAAGTTCCTCGGCAAGATGAATAACATCCAAACCCTGCTCTTCTACGGCTCGAATCCCTTCTTCAATCATCGCGTGCGCAAGTATAATTGCAGTCGATGTTCCATCGCCGACGGAATCGTTCGTCTTCTCTGCCGCCTGCTTTATGAATTCGGCGCCGAGATTTTCATATTTATCTTCGAGTTCAATTTCCTTAGCAACCGTAACGCCATCGAATGTAACCTGCGGGGCGCCGTAACCCTTTTCAATAACGACGGCGCGCCCTCGGGGGCCAAGCGTCATGCGTACAGCCATCGCCAATTTGTCTATCCCTCTCTTTAAAGCAAGGCGCGCTTTATCATCAAACAATATCTGCTTTGCCATGTTTATTCTTGAATTATTGCGAGAATATCTTCCTCCCGCGCTATTAAATATTCTTTATCGTCAATCTTGATCTCGGTCGGCCCGTATTTGGAAAATAAGACCTTCTGGCCAACTGAAACCGAAACCCGAATCAAATTTCCTTTCTCGTCCCGCTTACCCTCGCCTACTTCTATAACAATCCCTTGTTCCGGACGTTCCTTTTCGGCCGTATCTGGAATAACGATGCCCGATTTGGTTCTCTCCGCTTCTTTGCCAAGCGGTTCTATTAAAACTCTGTCTCCTAATGGCTTTATTTTTATCATAAACTTAACATTAGCACTCTTAGCCTATAATTGCTAATAGCTATTCTATTCGTACGTCTTCAAAAGTCAAGCCCTGGCTTCCGAGAAGCTTTTCATTATAGTCGTAATCTTTTTTAATTAAGTCCGCTTCTTCCTTGAGACCCGCTGCCTCGAGCGAAGCTATTAACGCAAGGGTGTCTTTGGGCAGACAATGCCCGCCGAAGCCACGATATCCTCCGAAATTTGGATCAAGATGAGAATTTCCAATGCGGTGATCTGCCGCCATGGCTTGTCGAACATTATCGTAATTTGCTCCGAGTTTTTCCGCGAGACTCGCGATAACATTAACTAAATTAACTTTTCTCGCGTAGTGTACATTCGAAGCGTATTTAACAAGTTCCGCCTCCGTGGCTCCGATTTCTGATTTGAAAGGGGCATCCGGGAGAAGTGAGAGTATTAGCCCAGAGACATCCTCGCTTTCGGCCGTTGATCCGATAATCTGCCGGTTGGGCTTGATAAACTGCTCCCAATTAAATTTTGCATCGAGGAATTCGGGATTGAATAATATTTTGTGCATCCGATATTTCTTTTGAAAATTTTCCGTGGTTCCGGGAGGAACGGTAGATTTGATCACTACTATTTTATTTTCCACCAATTTTTTAAATACGGATTCGAGCGCTGATAGATCCGACGATCCGTCCGAAGCCGGAGGAGTCGGCACGGATACAAAAACAATATCCGCTTGATTTATATCATCGCTAAAATTTTTTTTTGGATCCGTATCAAATAAAAAAAGACCTTCTTTGCGCTTGAGCCCCCTTATCTCCTCAAAATATCTGGCGACCGGCGCCCCCACCATCCCAATTCCAATTACTCCGATTTTTTGTTGCATAGCTTATAGATTTTATAACTTATCCAAACCACTCGCAAGTTTCAAAAAAAATCGGGTGTAGGAAGCTACACCCGATCACTATAGATCATCTATGAGAGGTTTGCCTGGAGAATAACAAACTCTAGTCCGAAAATCCAACCGCTTAAATTTGCCATAGCGTTCTTGGCTTCAAGCAGTGAAACAGGGTCGTTTTTCCTCGCATCAATAGCTTTTTGAAGCACCTGCATATTTTCCACACACTGTTTCATAACACCGGCAAACGCCTCGAGATCGGCCTGTGTCGTTAAGATGGAGGAGAGTTGCTTCTCAATAGATTCGGCTTTCATTTTGGAAGATTCAAGAAAATCAGCTGCCTTATCTAAAGAAAAAGTTCCCTTCATTACATCGTGAGTAAGCGTGTCCCTTATTGCATCCATATGAATTGCGGCATGTTGTACGAGAACATGAAAATAATCACAAAAGTTCATGGAAGCCTCCATTTAATCGTTCATCTCAAAAGATACAATAAAAAGTATTTGCAGTCAAACTTTTGCGACTTTTTTAAAATATCAATCCTAACCTTTCAAATATACGCTTACCTTGCGATAGCAAGTTATTTGCATATTTAAAAGAACAACTGTAAAATGGGGGGTATATTGTGAAATTGGAAGGAATGAAACTAAAACCAATATCCCAAAAAATACTATTGCTACTGTTAACGGGGCTAGCTCTCGGGTTAACCCGCTCGCCTAGACAATATTTTAGAATTCTAAAATCTGCAAAAAGCGATTGGGATAGAATAAATCAAAAAAATTTACACCGTGCTATAAAAAAGTTATATAGATCGAAACTCATTGACTCAAAAGACAATTCAGATGGCTCGACTACTATTGTTCTGACGAAATTTGGTAAGGAAGTAGCCCTTACATATCGAATCGATGAAATAAAAATTCCGGCAATGAAAAAATGGGATAAAAAGTGGCGGTTAGTTCTTTTTGATATACCTGAATCTAGAAAGAAAGCTCGTGATGCTCTATCAAGAACTTTGAAAAAAGCTGGCTTTGTTCAGTTTCAAAAGAGTGTGTTTATTAATCCATTCGAATGCAAAAACGAAATTGATTTCATGCTTGAATTTTTTAACATTAAACCTTATGTTCGCCTAATAACTGCGGACAAAATTGATGATGAGATTAAATTTAAGCGGCATTTTCACTTAAGCTAAAATGCATATATCATGCTGTAGCGAGTTATTTGCAGATTGAAATGTCATTTCCTCAACCACTTTCCTGTTATAGAATCCTTTGATTTCGCAATTTCGTCTGGGGTGCCAGTGGCAACAATGTGGCCGCCTTTATTCCCGCCCTCGGGGCCGAGATCGATTATCCAATCGGCATTTTTTAGGACGTCGATATTGTGCTCAATAACTAAAACGCTATTTCCCTTATCAACAAGCGCGCGCAGAACAACCAAAAGCTTTCTGATATCTTCGAAGTGAAGTCCAGTGGTCGGCTCGTCTAAAATGTACAAAGTTTTGCCTGTTGCTTTTTTTGCGAGCTCCGTCGCGAGTTTTACTCTTTGAGCCTCTCCCCCGGAAAGAGTCGTCGCAGCTTGTCCGAGCTTCATATACCCAAGCCCGACTTGATTCAGCGTTTCAAGGCGCCCGAATATCTGCGGAATATTCTTAAAAAATTCAAGAGAATCTTCAATAGAAAAATCCAGCACCTGCGAAATATTCATTCCATTATATTGGATCGCGAGGGATTCTTTGTTATAGCGTGTCCCTTTGCACTCTTCGCATTCGACATATATATCAGGCAGAAAATACATCTCAATTTTTTTCACTCCTTGTCCCTCGCAAACTTCGCACCGCCCGCCTTTGACGTTGAATGAAAATCGTCCCGCTTTATATCCGCGCGAACGCGCTTCGCGGGTCTTTGCAAAAATTTCCCGGATGAAAGAAAAA
This sequence comes from Candidatus Giovannonibacteria bacterium RIFCSPLOWO2_12_FULL_43_11c, assembly GCA_001780775.1. GTDB lineage: Bacteria > Patescibacteriota > Minisyncoccia > JACPKW01 > UBA11713 > 2-01-FULL-46-13. The sequence goes on from MFIO01000003.1 coordinate 25,874, forward strand.
GTCCCGGTGTACGTTGCTGGATTCGAGCGAGGAGTACGCCCAATTGGGGACTGGTCCACCACGACAACTTTATCCAAATTCTCAAGTCCTTTTATTTCGCTGTATTTTCCAGGGTTATCTCTGGAGCCGTAGAAATGCTTCAAGAGCGCTTTGGCTAAAATATCGTTCACCAAAGTAGATTTGCCGGATCCGGATACGCCGGAAACGCATATTAACTTCCCCAACGGAATCTCGATATCGACATTTTTTAAATTATGTTCCGAAGCGCCAGCCAACGTCAGGAATTTTTTGTCTTTATCTTTGAGATCTGCTTTTTTCAAAATAAGAGATTTCTCTCCCGAAAGATAATCCGCGGTCAGGGTTTTTGATTTCAATAGTTTTTTGTAATCCCCTTCGAATATTATTTTTCCTCCGCTCTTGCCCGCGCCCGGCCCCAAATCCAAAATCCAATCCGATTCGCGCATAGTTTCTTGATCATGTTCAACAACCAAAATCGTATTCCCGTAATCGCGAAGTTTCTTTAAAGTTTCTATCAGCCGCGCGTGATCGCGCGCGTGAAGGCCGATCGAGGGCTCATCTAAAACGTAAATGACGCCGGAGAGCCCTGAGCCAATCTGGGTTGCCAAACGCACTCTTTGCGCCTCGCCTCCGGCCAGGGTCGTCGAAGAACGGTCGAGCGTCAGATACTCTAGCCCAACGTCAATTAAAAATTGCAATCTCGCGGAAACTTCTTTTAAAAGCGGGCGCGCCACTTCCGCCAAATCCTTCTTTTTCGAAAAATCTGAAAATATTTTTTTTATGAAAGTAAGCGTCGCTTCGGATGCTTGGGAAGAAATATCTGAAATATTCTTGCCTGCGATTAAAACCGCGAGGGCTTCTGGTTTGAGACGCTTGCCTAAGCAAGCCGGGCACGGCTCGAAGGTCATATACCTCTCAACCTCCGCGCGGGTCCACTCGGACTCGGTTTCCTTCCACCTTCTTTCCAGATTCGGAATCACGCCCTCGTAATTCCCCCCTGTCTCACCGTAAAGCAGCAAGTCTAAAACATTCTTCGGCAAATTTTTAATCGGAGTTGATAAAGAAAAAGTATGCTTCTGGGCCAAATCGGAAAGCATATACCAGTACCACGATTGCCTTCCCACTCTATGTGAAGCTCTCGCCCAAGGAAAAATCGCTCCCTCTTCAATCGTCAAATTTTTATTAGGCAAAACAAGATCGGGATTGACTTCGAGCGTATGCCCAAGGCCAGTGCACCTCTCGCAAGCGCCATATGGAGAATTGAAAGAAAAAAGGCGCGGCTCAATCGGAGGCAAGGATATTTCGCAAACCGGGCATGCGAATTGCTCCGAAAAAAGATGCATGCCCGCATTCTCAACCGAAACCATCGCGATCCCTTCGCCTTTCCGAAGCGCCGTCTCCAAAGAATCCACGAGACGCGATCTCTCCGTATCCTTATCCAAAATTAATCTATCCACGACCACTTCCAAAGAATGCTTCTTTTTTAGATTAAGTTTCTCCTCAAAAGCTTCTTCCAAACTCATAACAATGCCGTCCAGCCTGACTCTAAGAAAACCTTCTCGCGCCAAAATTTGAAGTTCTCTTTTGTGTTCCCCTTTGCGATCGCGGACAAGCGGACCCAATATTAAAATTGAGGACCCTTTTTGAAATTCAAAAACTTTTTTTACCATCTGGTCGATGGATTGCTTCATAACTTTTCTTCCGCATTTGGGGCAATGTGGCTCGCCAAGGCGCGCGAATAAGATCCGGAGATAGTCGTATATTTCCGTAATGGTTCCGACTGTCGAGCGCGGATTTTTGGAAACCGATTTCTGGTCTATCGCGATCGCGGGCGAAAGTCCGGAGATTTCATCCACGTCGGGTTTCTCTGCGATTCCCAAAAATTGCCTGGCGTAGGAAGAAAGCGATTCGACGAAGCGGCGTTCCGCTTCAGCGTAAATAGTATCAAATGCGAGCGAGGACTTCCCTGAACCGGAAAGACCGGTTATGACAACGAGTTTATTTTTCGGAATAGAAACATCAATATTTTTGAGATTATGCACCCTCGCGCCCTTTATCGTTATATAGTCCTTTCTTTTCTTTTCGCTCTTCATAAAGTCCTAATTATATTGCGGAAGTCAAGAGATTGCAAGATATGATATTATTTGACTTATGCTAACGCGATCGGACTTCAAAAAAGCGCCGTCAAAGCCGGGGATTTATTTCTTTTTGGATAAGGCTGGGAAGATTTTATATATAGGGAAAGCGGTAAATTTGAAACTGCGCCTCTTGAGCTACGCAGATACAAAAACTCTCGGGCCCGCGAAAGAAAAGATGGTCAAGGAATCCATGAGGGTCAAATGGCTCGAGCTTGAATCAGAAGCAGAGGCACTGATCGAAGAAGCCATCGCGATTAAACAACATAGACCGCGCTACAACATAGTTTTCCGAGACGACAAACAATATTTTTTCGTGGCGTTCACAAAAGAACGGTTCCCGAGAATCTTTCTAACGCACCAGCCCAGGAAAACCGAAGTCCGACTTCAAGGGCGCAACCGAAGTCGGACTTCGGTTGTTGGGCCATTCACAGATGGAGCCTCCTTGAAAAACGTCCTAAGAAACCTCCAGCGCGCGTTCCCCTATTGCACCTGTAAAGAAAAACACAAGCGTCCCTGCGTGCGCTCGGAAATCGGCCGGTGTCTCGAAATCTGCTGTTTGAAAAATCCGCCGGAGAACGACCCACGCGAAAAAACATACAAAAAAAATATTCGCGCGATAAAAAATATCCTTCGAGGCAGAAGGCGAGACGTTTTAAAATCACTGGAGCGCGAGATGAATCAATTTTCAAAAAAACAAAATTTCGAAGAGGCCAAGAAAAAAAGAGACCAGTTTTTCGCGCTTGAGAATGTTTTCAGGCACGCGCCGATTATCAAGCGTGAACTGAATCCCGAGCACGCGAAGGCGCTGGTTTTGGCCAAAGACCTGCTTAGTCTTCCGGATTTGCCCCGCAGAATCGAGGGATACGATATTTCGAATATCCAAGGCACAAATGCCGTAGGCTCTATGGTCGTCTTCGAGTCGGGTGAGCCGAAAAAAGAAGACTACAGACTATTTAAAATCAGGTACAAAAAAACACCCGATGATACAGCAATGCACCAAGAAGTTTTACTGCGGAGATTGAAACACGATGAGTGGCCACTTCCGGATTTATTTCTAATCGACGGCGGGTTGAGCCAATTAAACGCCGCGAAGAAAGTTTTGGAATTATATAAATTGAATATCCCGGTCGTCGGGCTTGCAAAAAGAGAGGAAGAATTATGGGTATCCTCCTTGCGCAAGTTTCCGCTTAAACAACTCTCCCCTATTCTGCTCCATCTTTTCCAGCACATCCGCAACGAATCCCACCGCTTCGCCATAAATTTCCATAGAAAAAGGCGCTCGAAATCGTTGCATCTAAGATAGTGGTTTTAGAAGAGGAATTGTGCTAATATAAATCATGCAAAAAAGGACTCGAAAATTTCTTGAATATCGTATCCTTATAATTCCTGATACTCGAACAGGAACAGGAAAGAAATGCTTTACGGCTTATGTTCCCGTTTTGGGTATTGCAGCCGACGGAGATACCGTTGAAGAGGCTCGTATAAACGCCGAAAAACTTGTTTTTTTCCATCTGGAATCTCTTAAAAAAGAAGGCAAGCAATTGCCACTCGATACAGAAGCAGATTTTATAACAACCGCAAAAGTTTCCGTATAAAATGTCGAGTCGGGAAGTTTTTCCCAAAAATGTTATTAAGGCTCTCCAAAAAATTGGCTTTATCATTGTAAACAAGAAAGGCAGTCATTTTCGGCTTGGCCGTTCTGACGGAAGGCGCGTTACGATAGCGGTGCATCCAAAACCGCTCGCTCTTGGAACATTGGGATCAATTTTGAGACAGGCGGGAATAACTAGAAAAGAACTGGACGAACTGCTCTAGTATTTTTCCAGCACATCAGGAACGAATCCCATAGATTCGCCATAAATTTCCAAAGAAAAAGGAGATCAAAAACATTGTTGCAAGAAAGATTTAGAAATTATAGTATCTAAATAAGATTGCGGTACTTAAGGAGGATAATATGTCTAGGAAAAGTAAAATTGCCAAGGATAATAAAAGGCTTCAAGAAATGGAAAAGCGGATAAGAGCGGGAGTAAACTATTCGCTAGCTATCCTCGGCATGCAATTTGTATGGCACGGGTCAGGAAAGTTTTTGAATATACGCTCATCACCATCGAAGAGTCATCGTTGAAACCGCTGTCTTCCCCTGCCTATTTATCCCGCCGTTCTTTCAAACGAGGAATGTATGCTCTCAAAAGCCTGCATTCCTCCCCTTTCCAAAATCGCTAAATATATAGTGGTTTTAGAAGAGGGAATATGATAAAATATAAACATGGCAACACAATTATCTTCTTTAGAGAAAATAGAAGAAAGTATTCAGAAAGCAAGCCCTGAAGAACAAAGGCGACTTTTGATAAAGCTACCGCATCTTTTAAAGCTGGATGTAAGTGACTTGATTCTCTTAAAGATTGCTGAAAGTTCTTTTGATTTTTGGAACAATCCAGATGATACAGTTTATGACTCTCTATAGGTCCGGAGATGTATTCATTGCAGCAATAAGCTCTCACTTAAGAGCGGGGGGTGGATATGATTATAAACTGAATCAGAAGGAACAAGGTATTGCGGGCCTTCCTTTGCCATCGGTAATAAAACTAGGAAAAATTTTAACTATAGATCAGCGACTAATTCGAAAACGGATTGGTTATCTACCTAACGAAGTTACAAAGAAAATAATTAAAGAGATTTGCAAGATTCTTAGTTAAAGAAAATGTATTATTGACCAATCAGGTTAAATAAACTATACTCAAATCAATGTCATTTCTCGGATCAGCTATGCCCTATCTTATGATCGGGACGGCCACACTGTTAGTAATTGCAATATTATTCCAGCAAAAGGGCTCTGGGCTTTCTTCGGCTTTCGGCGGAGAAGGAAACATTTACACGACCAAGCGGGGACTCGAGAAAATATTATTCAGGATCACGATAGTTCTTGGAATATTGTTTTTAGTTTTGTCTCTTTTGAATTTACTACTTCACAAATAATTTGTTTTCATTATATTTCAATAGAATTCACTACATTCTGCGCAAAATGTCGGCGCCTGAGCGCGCCATTTTTTTGGTGTTAGCCGCGACGATGATAGTAGGTTTCTTGGGAACAGCTTACAAATTAAATCAGAGCGTTTCTGTTCTTCTGCCGGATAAAGGTGGAAGTCTTTACGAAGGGATAATTGGTCAGCCTCATTTTATAAATCCAGTTCTCGCGATAGCGGATCCGGACAGGGATATGACAAGCCTAGTTTACGCCGGATTAATGCGCCAAGACGGAATGGGCGGACTTGTTCCCGAGTTGGCAGAACGCTATGAGATTTCAGAAGACGGACTTTCATATACTTTCTATATAAGAAAAGGTGTGGAGTTCCAAGATGGCAAAGACGTAACCGTGAATGACATTATTTTCACCATAGAAATCGCCAAGAATCCAATAGCAAAAAGCCCGATGCGGGCCGGCTGGGAAGGCGTTGAAATCGAAAAAGTTGACGATAAAACTTTGAAATTCTGGCTGAAGCGCCCCTACGCGCCATTTTTGGAAAATGCTACCATGGGAATCTTACCAAAACATATTTGGAAGGATATACCGATTGAACAATTAAGCCTTTCAGAATTAAATTTGTCGCCAGTAGGCGCCGGTCCTTATAAAATATCCAAAAGCTCCAAAAATGGATCGGCCCTCACAAGCTTGACCTTAAATTCTTTCTCAAATTACGCTTTAGGAGAGCCGTACATTGGTAAAATTGTGTTTAATTTTTATCCTTCCGAGATAGAATTATTAAACGCCTACCAAAATGGCGATATAGATTCCATATCCGCTATATCCCCACAAAATCTTTCGAAAATAACCAGACGGGACGGAGATATAAAAAGCCTGAATCTCCCAAGAATATTCGGCGTTTTTTTCAACCAAAACGAAAAATCCGTCTTCCTTGAAAAGTACGTCAGACAAGCTTTGGAGATGTCCGTAGATAAAAAACGGATCGTCCGCGATGTCCTCGGCGGATATGCCAAAGAAATATCTTCTCCAATACCGGAAGGCAGTTTCGGAGCCCTGAAATTGCCGGAATCGGAATTTAACCCGGACAAAGCCAAGGCTCTCTTGGAAAAAAACGGCTGGAAATTCAACCAAGAAAAAATGCTTTACGTTAAGGAGGAGAAAAAACAGGCAACCAAAGAGCTAAGTTTTTCAATCTCGACATCAAACGCGCCAGATCTCGTGCGAACGGCAAATATTTTGAAATCTAGCTGGGAAAAACTGGGCGCGAAAGTTGATGTAAGGGTTTTTGAAATATCTGACTTGAACCAAAATGTGATCAGGTCACGAAAATACGACGCGCTACTTTTTGGCGAGGTAGTCGGGCGTGACATCGATCCATTTGCTTTTTGGCATTCTTCTCAGCGAAACGACCCCGGTTTGAACATAGCGCTATATACCTCTTCGAAAGTAGATAAATTACTCGAGGAAGCGCGTGGACTTGTATCCAAAGAAGATCGGGCAAAAAAATATGAGGATTTCCAAAAAGAAATACAAGCTGACGCGCCAAGCATTTTCTTATACTCCCCATTGTTCATTTATATTATCCCTAAAAAAATAAATGGAATTGATACAGAAGATATAGTGGTTCCATCTGAACGCTTCGCAAATATTTACAGATGGTATATCGACACAAAATATGTCTGGAAAATCTTACGAAAAAACAGTTAAGGAATTGAGTCCTGTTTTATATGAGCATTTCGGCGAGCAAGAGCGCGCAGTATATAGAGTTCTGCGCGGAGAAGTTGACAAAAATTCTAAGGTTCGCTATGATGAAACTACTATTTTCCCAGGTCTTCTAGGCCGGGAACTCCCTAAAACATTTGGGCACTACCATCCAAAAAATTCGATCGGTGTAGGTTTCCCGGAATTATATAAAGTTTTGGAAGGACGTGTGTGGTACTTGATTCAAAAGCCGAGAGAATCAAATCTCAAGATAATTGATGAAATTTATTTAATCGAGGCCAATTGTGGCGAGGAAGTTATAATTCCCCCTGGGTTCGGGCATGTAAGCATCAATCCGGAAAACAAAAATGCAAAAATGGCCAACTGGGGAGCAGAGTTCGAAAATGATTATAATACTTATAAAAATTTGCGTGGCGCTTGCTATTATTTTTTAAAATCAAAAAACGAACTTGCGAATATTGAAAAAAATTCTTATTACGAAGCCGTTCCCGAACTCGTTAAGATTCGGTCTAAAAAATTATCTAAAAAATTAAAAAATCTTGAATTTTTAACTAAACCTGAAAAATATTTGAATCTTTTAACCGTAGAAAATTGCTTTGAAAGAATTTAAAGAAGAGAGATGCCAGCCATAGATTGGTAAAGCGGAACTGGTAGATTTAGCCGCCTTTGGCGGCCGCACCTGGGGGCAGGTGGTGGAACGGCAGACACGTACGGTTCAGGGCCGTATGCCGCAAGGCGTGGGGGTTCAAATCCCCCCCTGCCCACAAAATTAATAACTAACAAATATGATGACACCAATAAAACAATTAGAAAGGAGGACGGGATTCAGGCGTAGAGAAGATCGGCGGCCGAGGCTCGAACCGCAAGTAAAGCAGATTGCTTCGAGCGGTTTAAATTTGCGATTCGTACCACTCGGCGGATGCGGCGAGGTTACGCGCTCCTGCTACGTCTATGAGTATAATGACGATATCGTCATCGTCGATATGGGCCTGCAATTTCCGGAAGAAGATATGCCAGGAATCGATTATATAATTCCTAATATAGATTATCTGCGACCAAAAAAGAAAAATATACGCGGAATTATCGTTACTCACGGACACTTGGATCACATAGGCGCAATTCCTCACCTTTTAGAGCCGCTTGGCTCTCCAGTTGTCTACACAATGCCATTAACCAAGGGTCTGATCCTAAAACGACAAGAAGATTTTAGAAGTTCTCCGCGTCCAAAAATTGAACTCGTAGACGAAAATTCAAAATTGAAGTTAGGAAATTTTGACATTGAGTTTTTTCACGTAAACCACAACATCCCGAATTCATTGGGAATTGTGTTAAAAAGCCCGGCAGGTATTGCAGTTCACACCGGAGATTGGAAATTTGACCACACCCCCGTAAACGAAAAGCCAGCAGATATAACAAGACTCAAAGAAATAGGATCCGAAGGCGTTATGCTGATGGTTTCCGACTCAACGGGATCACAGAAATCCGGAAGAACAATTTCCGAAACAGAAATTCAAAGAAATTTGGAAGAAATATTTTTAAAGACTGGGGGGCGGCTTATTGCGGCGACATTTTCTTCCTTATTAACCCGAGTTCAGCAATTAATCTGGCTTTCGGAAAAATATGGAAGAAAAGTGCTGATTGAAGGAAGTTCAATGAAATCAACCGTCGCAGTAGCCCAAGAGCTTGGATATCTAAAAGTTAAGGGCGGAACGATAATTGGAAAAGAAGAGCTTTCGCATGTCGCTTCAAAGAATCTCACAATAATTTGCACGGGAGCGCAGGGCGAAGACCGGGCCGCGCTTATGCGGATCGCAAACAATGAACATAAATATCTCCAGCTCGAGAAAGATGATTCAGTAATTTTCTCTTCGTCAGTTGTCCCGGGGAATGAAGCTTCAGTGCAAAGATTAAAGGATATCCTCTATAAAAAAGCGAAGAAAATTTATCACTCCGAGACGATGGATATTCACGCCTCTGGGCACGCGCAAGGAGACGACCTCAAAGAAATGCTCGAAATAATCAATCCGAAATATTTCATTCCCATGCACGGAACATATTTTATGCTTAAACTGCACGCGGATATAGCAATAGAGTCAGGAATAAAAATCCCAAATATCGTAATAGCAGAAGACGGGGAGATAGTCGAGATGAATAAAAACCAGATCAAGAAATTAAACCAGAAAGTCCCAGTGAACCTTGTTATGGTAGACGGGCTTGGCGTCGGGGATGTTAAAGAAGTTGTGCTTCGCGACCGGCAGATGCTCGCGGAAGATTGAATTTTCGTCATTATCGCAGTAGTTGATTCACAAACCGGAAAAGTCAAAGGTTCGCCGGATATAATTTCGCGCGGATTCGTTTATCTTCGCGAATCAAGAGAGCTTCTCGCGCAAGCTCGTCACCTTATCAAAAAAGTGATTGAGGAATCATCCGCCAAGATGCATCCTATCAATTGGACATTTTTAAGGGATGAGATAAGAGAAAGTTTGGGCAAATTCCTATTTCGCAAAACCGAACGAAGGCCAATGGTATTGCCAGTTATAATTGAGGTGTAGAATAGAAATATGACAGGCAAAACAAACCTGCCTGCCGGCAGGCAGGTCGCAGTAAGTGGGATTAAAGCATCCGGAGTTCTACACATCGGGAATTATATCGGGGCAATCGAACAATTCGTTCGCCTGCAAAGTAAATACAAAATGTTTGTTTTTATTGCTGACCTTCACGCGATCACCGTCCCCCAAGACCCTAATGAGCTTCGGGAAAATACGTTAAATGTCGCAGCTTTGTATATCGCCTGCGGACTTGATCTTAAAAAAACGATTCTTTTTGTGCAATCGCATGTTCCGGCACATGTTGAATTGGGTTGGATATTAAATACACTTACGCCGTTGGGCGAACTTGAACGTATGACCCAGTTTAAAGACAAAAGCCAAGATAAAGGAGTTCTCGCGGGACTATTAAACTATCCGACATTAATGGCCGCTGATATTCTTTTATACAGGCCTGACATTGTTCCAGTCGGGGAAGATCAAGTTCAGCATGTCGAGCTTACTCGAACTCTTGCGCGAAAATTTAACAGTCGCTTCGGCAGTACGTTCAAAGAACCAAAAGAGCTCTTGCGAAAAGAAGGCGCGAGAATCATGGCGATCGACAACCCAACAAAAAAAATGTCTAAATCGGCGGGGTCGAATAATTACATAGCGCTGACCGATGAGCCGGATATAATCCGCAAAAAAATTAAAACAGCCGTGACTGATTCCGGATCGGAGATTAAATACGACGTTAATAATAAACCGGGCATTTCGAATCTTCTTTCGATATATAGCGCGTTTTCGGGTGAATCGATCGCAAGCCTCGAGAAAAAATACGCCGGAAAAAATTATGGAACATTCAAATCAGATTTGGCAGAACTTTTAGTACAGAAACTCTCTCCCATTCAGGAAAAATATAAATCTCTTTTGAAAAACAAAAAATCTCTGATGAAAATTCTAGACGCCGGCGCAAAATCCGCCAACAAAGTTGCCGAAAAAACGATGGCCGTGGTCCACCAAAAAATAGGATTAATTTAAGCTAATTTCGCCCCTTTTGAGAATAAGAAGCTCATTACTTCTTCTTTTTTTGCGTCAAAAACAGTTTTGGATTTCGCTTCGAGGACGAAGCGCAAAAGATCCTCTGTGCCTGAAGGACGGATATTGAACCACCATTCCGGATATCGGAAGGTAACGCCGTCGAAATAATCCCGTTCCCCATCTTTAAATTTTTCTTCGAACGCAGATTTCATCTCTCCCTTATTCTTAACTTCGAAGTTAATTTCCCCGGAATGAAAATAGCGGAAATATGGACGCATCATCTCCGATAAAGGCTCCTTTGAAGAAGACAGCACTTGAAGAATTTTTATCGTCGCGAAAAGAGCGGAGTCAGAGTAGAAAAAATCCTTGAAATAATAATGTCCTGATACTTCCCCGCCTAAAATCGCATCTTCTATTCTCATCTCTTCTTTTATAAATGAATGTCCAACGCGCGATCTGAAACATTTAATGCTCTCCACCTCCAAATCTTCAACGAGAGCGCGAGAAGAACGGCAGTAATCGTATACTACTCTATCGCCAGGATGCGCAAACTTTTTAGAAAGAAGCCATAAAATTCCATCCCCGCGAATCACCTCGCCTTTTTCATCAAGCACAAAAACGCGATCTCCATCGGGGTCAAAAAGAAAGCCAACATCGGCTTTTTTATTTAAAATAGTCTCTCTGATCAATCTCTGGGCTTCGGGCAAAAACGGATTAGGCTCCCTTACTAAGAGCGAGGGATCTGGTTCCATGAAAAGAGTTTGAAAATTAACATCTTTCAATAACGGCAAAATCTTTGAAAGCACTAATCCGACCGCTCCCCCGCCAACGTCAAAAACCGCGTTAATTTTTTTATTCATCTTAATATTTTTTGTCAGAAATTCAACATAGTCATCCAAAAAATTAACTCTTGTCAGTGTACCCCTTGGACCGCCGTATTCCGCAACCCCGCCTTTTATTATTTCCTTGATTTTATTAAGTCCCGTTTTTTCACTCTGTGTTTCTATTCCTTTATAAATTTTAAAACCATTAAACTGAATGGGGTTATGCGAAGCTGTCACCATAATTCCCCCGTCTGCCTTGCTTTTTGCGACAGAAAAAAGATGCATAGGCGTTGTCGCCTGTCCAACATAGATGACACCAATCCCTCTTGCCAAAAGTTTCTCAATTACCATCTCCGCGATTTCCGGCGACGTCGAGCGGACATCCTCGCCTACAACACAATTTCGACCACCGCCAGATTTTAGAAATTCGGCAAATGCTTCAGCGATCAGCTCAATAGTATTATGGTCAAGTTTTTCAGGGTAAAACCCCCTTATGTCATAGGGTTTAAAAACCTCTTCGTGAAAAGCCTTTTTCTTTATATGGACATCCATTGCTATATATTTTAACATAATGGGATTCGATTATGTCATTAAAGATAGGAATTGTCGGCCTGCCTAACGTAGGCAAATCAACGTTGTTCCAGGCGCTGACAAAAAAAGAAGTTGACCGTTCGAACTATCCTTTTGCCACGATAGACCCAAACATCGGCATCGTGGAGGTTCCGGACGTGAGGCTGAAAAAACTCGCGGAAATTTCTCATTCGAAAAAAATTATCCCAGCGGTCGTTGAATTCGTCGATATCGCTGGGCTTGTCAAGGGTGCCGCCGAAGGAGAAGGTTTGGGAAATAAATTTTTAACGCATATCCGTGAGGTGGATGCGATTTTGGAAGTAGTGCGGGTATTCGAAGATGACGGGGTTATACACGTAGCCGGCAAGCCAAATCCGGCATCAGATATTGAGACTATACAAATAGAACTCGAATTAAAAGATATTGAGACCAAAGAAAAAGCAAAAGATAAATCGCAATTGCAGCTGCTTTCCCAAAAACCGGTTCTTTATATTTTTAATGTCGCGGAAAAAAATAATCTTGAGATACCGGAGATGCCTAATTCTTTAACGCTCGACATCAAAAAAGAATTTGAGATATCTGAGCTCGAGGAAAAAGACAGAGAGGAATTAGAAGTTGAATCTAGGCTGCCGGAATTGATACGAAAAGCGTATGAATTTCTGGGCCTGATAACCTTCTTCACAACCGGCGAAGACGAATCTCGCGCGTGGACTATTCCTAAAAATTCGACTGCCCAACGGGCAGGACGAGCTATCCACAGTGATTTTGAAGAAAAATTCATACGCGCAGACATCATTTCTTACGGAAAATTCATGGAATCTGAGTCTATATCCAAAGCCCGTGAAACCGGCTTGTTAAGAACCGAGGGAAAAGAATACGTAGTGAAAGACGGCGATATTATTGAATTTAAAATATAGGTCTGATATACTTTTCCCATGCAACCAGAATCCAAATTATACGAGATTGCCTACGTCTTAAAGGGAGAAACTGAAGAGGAAGCCATAAATAATCTCGACAACCTGAAAAAATACGTTGAGGGAAATGGCGGGATGAATCTTGAAGAATCCAAGCCGTTTAAGCGCCGCCTTGCCTACCCATTAGGAAAAGTTAGGGAGGCCTTTTCAGGAAATATCAAATTCTTCCTGAAGCCGGTTGCCGTTAAAAATCTTGAAGAATTTTTGAGGCGCGAGAGTAGCCTTTTGAGATTTCTCTTGACTGTTTCAAAACGTCAAATAAACAAACCATCTCGGCCTAAGAAAATCAGGAGAGTAGCTGAAATAAGCAATAGCGACATCAAGGAAATTGATAAAAAATTAGAGGAAATATTAGGACAATAAGATGAATTTAAACAAAGTATTTTTAATAGGCAATCTGACGCGCGACCCGGAAATGCGGGCTCTGCCCTCTGGTCAAAGCGTGGCCTCGTTTGGAATTGCCACCAATAGGATTTACAAGAAAGACGGCAAACAAGAGAAACAAACCGAGTTTCATAACATCGTGGCGTTTGGTCGCCTAGCGGAGATTTGCTCCCAATACCTTACGCGCGGCAAGATGGTTTTTGTAGAAGGGCGGCTTGTAAACAGAAATTGGGAGGCCAAAGACGGCACAAAGAAAAATCGCACGGAGATCATAATGGAGAACATGCAAATGGGGCCGAGGGGAGACTGGAAACCAGCCGACCCGCCTGCCGGCGAGGCAGGAGCTTCAGCGAAGGAGGGAGGTCAATCAAAAAAAGAAGATATCGAGACAATCGAATATCCGAGCGATGACATTAACCCAGATGAAATACCGTTCTGAAAACATAAAAAAACAGTGCTATTTCTGCACATCCAACATGAGGGGGGTAGATTACAAAGATGTACTCACATTAAAGCGTTTTTTGGATCCTCAATTCAAAATAATGCCAAAAAAGAGGTCTGGTCTTTGCTCGTTGCATCAAAGAAAGCTCGCAAAAGCGGTAAAAAGAGCAAGGATAATCGTTTCCCTTCCATTTATAGTCAGATAGACGCGTTAAATTCGTCCAATATCTTCTCCAGCCATAGTGAAATGGCTCTGTTTTTTGATATTCCTTCCTCAAGAATTGCGCGAGCTTTAGAATTGTCTTTAATTTTAAATCTATAAAGTTCGTGGAGTTTCTGGTAAACCATTAATTGTGATGGATCTAGCGCTATTGATTTGCGGTAACTCGCTTCGGCTTTAACATAATCGTTCAAACCATACGTATATAGATCTCCCAAATTATGTTGGGGGATAAAATCGTCCGGACGCAAATACGAAGCGTATTCCCAAGCCTCTTTTGCGCCGATAAAATCCCCTATAAAGTTTCTTTGCAACCCCAAATTAATCCAGTCGCTCTCCGAACTAGGGTTCTCGCGAAGAGAAGCGATTATTTCTTTAATAGCGTTCATTGCCATAACCTTTGATTCAGCCGACAAATTGGCTTTAATCTCGGGCGGGTAGGCTAGGGTTGGAACGGGCTTTTTGTTTACCGGAACAGGAATTACCGTAATTTCCGGGGTGGATGAGGCATTATTATTTGCATTTGTCTTATTGGTTATAGACACTGCGTATTTGGAATTTAGATCCTGCCAAACAAAATATCCTCCCGCAAACATGATCAATATAGAAACGGCCAATGCTAGAATTAATTTTCTATCAATTTGAAACATAACTTATTCTATATTCTTCAAGACAAAATCAAAAGCCCCCTTTCGGGGGCTTTTGTCAGGTTCTAGGTCACAAGCACTAGATCCTGTCTGCCATAGAAGCAGATTATTTCGACAGCACTTGGGCATTCATGTTGGAAGTCGGAAGACCTGACAACAGGTAGCCGTTAGAGAAGTCGTTGTTAGCAATTCCGGCAGTCGTGGTCGAGTGAGGAGTCCAGATGAAGTCGTCATCGACGAACCCATCGACTGTCGCAGCCTGATCCATCTGGGCAGAAGCCGCAGAGAATGAAGTCGCGTCGCCTTGAAGCTGGGTCGAAACCGAAGCTCCAGAAACTGAACCCGCTACCGTTCCTCTAACCTCGAAGTAATACGTTGATCCCGAAGGAATCGTAAGTACTTTTGAAGTTGCCGACGAATCTTGAACAACGAAGTTTATGTCGGTTGAAGCATCAACCCAAACTCCATTTGTTCCATTCAATTGACCAGCGCCTGTGTTCACACCAGTTACTGGGCTTGAGAACGCTGAATCAGTATATCCAAACACATTTATGCTCGATACTATTGCAGTCGTTGTTGCCATTCTGATTGTGAATTTATAGACACCAACATTACCAGCGTTTGCCTTAACCGAGAACCTCATTAGAGGCTGATCACCGTTCGCAAGAGATGAAGGTTGCCATCCGGATACCGCGGCGAAGCTTGGATAAGCTTTGAAGAGGCGAACACCTTCTGAAGCAGTGTCTGCTCCGGTAGGCGTTACGTTGCCTCCCGAAGAAACTCCAACTCCATAGTTTCCATTGATTCCAGTGTTTTCGCCATCGTAATCAACTTTCACGAAGTCACCGGAAGAAATGATATCACAAGAGTTACAGATGGTTGCCAAATCTCCTTTAACAACAAGGACCTTGTTTCCGTCCTTAGGAATTCTGAAGGCGTTAGATGCGATCGCGGACGATGTCGCGAAGTCTCCTTGGGTAACCGAGAATTGAGCACTTCCAATTTGAACTCCGTCAGTTGTCCACAAAGTAACTGACCTGTTTAGCAAGTCGTTCGGCGTGTTTGATCCAGTTCCAGAGAGCTGTAGCGCAACTTGGCGAAGATCAATGTCCTCGTTAGAAGCATCGAATCTGATGCGTGTAAGTTCAACGTTGGTCATACCGGAGTTTGCTGGCTTATAGGCCGGACTCGAAGAGTCAAGAATTACAGCGAGCGATCCTCCAGAAGCAGCAGTCATAATCTGACCCGCAGAGTCGGAAACAGTTTGAGCAATTGTCTGCCCGCTTGTAACTCCGCTAACACCTGTCCAATCGTTGGAGTGAGCAGCATTGTCAGCGTCATCACCGCCTAGACCCCACTGATACTTACCGGTAGATCCTGAACGCAAGTCGCATTTCAGATTAAGAGTCTTGGATGTTCCTTTCGTAAGAATCAAGCCTGACCCGTCGAAAGTGAAGTTTGTCGAGGAAGACACGGAACTCGGGTTAACAATGTTCGAAGAGTTAACCACGGTCGCTCCATCATATAGTTTGCAATTAGTAACATCGGTAGCACTTCCAGTTACCGCGTTGTAGGCCAACGGGACTGCGGTTACTCTGACATCCTCGCCCGAAGCAATCGCGTCGAAGGCATAGCGAGCGAACTCGAATTGAGAAGCGCCAGCGATTACAGTCTGCGCAATCGGAGTGGTCTGCGTTGAAACTGTAAGAGCTCCGGACTTAACAGTCATAGCTGGAAGAGTAAGAGCAGAAGCCGGAGCAGGCGTAATGGTATTTCCCGTGGTCAAACCGCGGACTGTCGCCCAGTCAACACTCGGCGTAGTTGAGGCAGTAATGGTCGTGTTGTTGTTCATATCCGTACCAATTTTGCCCTTAAGTGTGTAGGTATGCATCCCTGTTGAGAAAGTAACGGAGTCTGTAAAGACAATCGAACCCTCTCCGGATCCGGTAGTGTTAGCGCTATCAGCGGCAGTCCCGTCAACCGGTCCAGCAACGATAGCACCAGTTTCATCCACTAGGATTGCGTTTGTTATGTCATCAATGTCGTCAGTATCGTTTGATCCCAAAGTAACGTTGAATCCAATTCTTCCGACAGAGATTGCCTCTCCTTTAACATCAACCGATAGAGCGCCCAACGGCTGGTTGGCGAGATTGATACCTATGTTTTGCGCGTTAACTGCGGTCGCGACAGAAACGTTCATAGTTCCTGTCGAAACAGTTACAGTCGCGCCGTCATACCATGGATCTTCTCCGCTGGTAAACGCCGCAACTTGAGGAGCGGCAGATGAACCAGTCTGCGGAGGAGTAATTCCGAACTTGAAGTTGTCTCCCATCAAACCGATATCGGTCCTCTTGGCGATATCGAAGGCAATCGTCCTCGAAGATCCTCCGAGAATGTCGCCTTTAATCGAGATATCAACCGAGAATCCTTTGTCAATCAAAATTCCATTTCCTGGGAATTTAGCTGTGTAGTATTTTCCGTCAGAGCTTACGACTGTGTCATAAGCGGTGCCGTCTACATAAGTCTTTACGTTAGCAAGGTCGCTAGAACCCGCGGAACCGATCTGGTTCCAGATGATGTGCGACAACCAGACTTTTTCAGCAGATCCGGCGGTTACTTTCACTGAAGAGAAAGTGTATGCCAATGTTCCAACTTCCTTGGTTTGGGCAGCGCCTGGATCAAGAGATCCGCGAGCCATGGTTACTGAACCAATGGTCAATGCGCCATTGATCGTATTAGCCGCTCCAGTTATAGGAAGCGAGCCGGAAACTGTCGCGGAAGTGTTGATACCGTTTACCGAGAACATCGCTATGTTACCGGCATCATCTGCCAAGTTCGTAAGTGTGTCCATGTTAGCGGCGACAGTCAAAGTCCTAGTCTGGCCTGCTTTAACAACGAACGCGCCACCAACTACTGCTTGGTGAGTTGAATTTAATGTTTTAGAGATGCCCATCTGCACACCGTTTTCGTCCAAAAGGACAACTCCGACGAAAGCGCCGTCAGCTGCAGGACCAGTTCTTTCAACGGTCACGCCGTTTACGGTGACATCTCCGTCATTCGCGGCGGTAAGTTTAATTACAGTGAATGGGACTCTAGCGGCTCCACCTGGTGCAATGTAGTTTGCCGGCTGTGTTCCTGGCATAACTTGGAGTCCTGTGCCAACTCCTGGAATAGGAGTAGGACCGGGGGTAGGAGTCGGGCCGCTAGCTACGAGCGAATTGTATTTTGCCTGCGATAGAGGGCCAAACAATCCAGCGGCCGGAGCAACTCCGTTCGCGGCTTGCCACTTGGCAATAGCGCTCTTAGTCGCTGGGCCGAAGTAAGTAGTCTCGCCTCCAGGAGAACCAGCTCCGGAAGCAGCTACTTTAAATGCTGTTGAGTTTAGATATTGCTGCAAGCATCGGACATCAGCGCCCGTTAAACCTTGTTTTAGACTTCGGGTGAAGCCGCAATTTCCAGTCGAAGAAGGCGGAACTGGGGTTGTCGGCTGGCCCCTCAACGACGAGTTTACGTTGTTGACGGTAGCTGCGTCAGCTCCGAACGACTGCAGTAAGGAAAGTATCGACTGAATCTGTGATTCCGTTAAAGCCGCGTTTGCGACTAACGGAACTGCGAGTGAAGCTCCCGACAGAAATAATGCTGTCGAGAAGCTTAAGAAAGTGACGGCGATTCTATTCGCTACACCTTTCTTGTTTCTGTTTATCATGATTAATTTAATTTTTTACTAATAAGTAAAGTATAGATTTTTTGATCTCGACAGACCAAAATCTATGCATTAATAACACGTTAATAATTTCTGATCTTAGGAGCCGAGCGATTTTCCTTAGACACTCCGCCTTGGGCGGAGAGCATAAGGATCGACCGGACTCGAGACTCCAGTTAATTATCTAAGGTTATATGATTGAGACGAACCTAATATTAATTTCTGTCATGCATCCATTGATATTCATTTGTCAAGGTTCTGACTAACAAAGCAAATCACCCATCGTAGAGGTGATAAGCCAATATTGTCTTTAAGTATTATAGGCAAATGCAACTAAACTACACAAGGGGGAAAAGAGTTTCTTTTTGTGGATAACAGCACTTAAGTTTCACTGGGAGTTCAATATAAAATAATAAATAAGCATATCCGTCAATAAACTGCTAAAACTCTGTAAAAACATCTTTTAAATAAGAAGTATTTTTATACAATTTTATTATAATTTTGTAAAACATTACGCTGAATTATTTAAATTGCCAAAATATCAAAAATATATTCTAATTTTACAATTTTTAAGATACGTGGGGTGTATTAACTGTGCTTTCTGTGTTGAAAAATAGTTCAAAAGGTGTTAGAATTGGGTTAAATTCGATTCTTTCCGGAGCTGCGGGGTCATCCCTACGGGCCGTAGGCTAATGGTCTACGACTCGTGGAGTAGGATATGATTCTTACGAGAAACATTGCCTATAAATTATGAAATTCCATGTTTATGTTCTGAAAAGCGAGAAAGATGGTAAATTCTATGTTGGTTATACATCAGATATAGATAATCGACTGAAAGCTCATAACGCAGGTAAGGTAAAATCTACCAAACATCGTAGGCCCTTCGTTTTAATAAAAGTTGAAAGCTTCGATACCAGAAGAGAGGCAATGTGGAGAGAATGGCAATTAAAATCAAAAGAAGTTGGTTCTGTTGAAAAAGCAAAATTAAAAGAAAATTCGTAGCCACAGCTGCGGGGTCATCTAACGGTAGGATACATGACTCTGAATCATGTCATCTAGGTTCGAATCCTAGCCCCGCAGCCAAGGTTGGAAGTATCGAGGCGACCAATGAGCCTCGAAAAACCAACTGACTCCACCCCGTCACAGGCATACCGGCTGAGCGCCGTATTCAGAGACGAAAAACCACCAACGTCGGTGGTTTTTCGTTTACTCGATTGTGACCACTCTGTCTTTAAGCACCAACCGATTTTTCAGGTGCGATAGTATTTGCCGCTTTTCGTCTGTGCTCCCCATGCTCAATACATGTTTCGCGTAATTTTTCAGATCGACGTCATGTAAATGTATTTTTTGATTTGAGCCGCCGATCATCTGCTGAAATTTCTGATGGCAATCAATATCTTCTTTGAGATGCTTTCGCAAACCCAGCTCGTCGATACTCAGCGTATCAATTAGTCCGGAAAGCTGCACTATCAAATCTTCTTCGCGAAGATAGCTGATCGGGCAATTGATGTTCTTGGTTCTGGTGCATCCGTAATATATATACGTTGCCGAGCCGCCGCGTTTAAGCTGTTTGTGCTTTTCCTGCGCCGTCACGCCGGAACCGCACAACCCACATTTCATAAGCCGCGTGAAGGCGAAATCCTTCGACATGTAGCGGAATTCGCTCTCTCGCTTCATTACCTCCTTCGCTCTCAGGAATAATTCCTTGCTTATGAGCGGCTCGTGGCGCCCCTTGTACCAATTGCCGCTTTTAACCGGATACTCGAACTCTCCGCAATGGAGCGACGTATTGAGGATTTTCTGGACGTTGCTCAGCCATATCGGTCTACCGTTCACCGTCGTGAATCCGATCTCTCGAAGCCATCGATACACTTTTCTTCCGCTCCAGCCGTCATTACCGACTTTCTCGAACATCTGTCTGACTACCGGTCCGCGCACTGGATCGACCATGATGTATCCTTTTCGATCCGTACGCATTTCGTTGAGATATCCTGTCGGTGCCGGGGCTGGCCATAGTCCCATTTCACATTTCGCACGTAGCCCGCGCTTTACATTCAATCCTTTCTGATCATTCTCGAGCTTGCCTTGTGCACCGAGAATCATGAGCAGAAACTTCTCGTTCGGATTGTTTGTAAACCGCTGGGTGAACGTTCGGATCTCAACGATCACTTTCTGGTCCAGCAAGTCAACGAGCACACCGAGGTCTCCGGCGTTTCTCGACAGCCGGTCCGGCGCCCAGGTTAATATCCCGTTGAATTTCCCAATACGCATCCCGTCGACCATTTCGTTAAATACCTGGCGCTGGCCGACGGCTTTTGCCGAATGGGCTTCGCGCTTTATTTCGATCACACGAAGCCCGTCGCGCTGGGCAAGCTGGAGCATCTCCTTGGTCTGGCTATCGATGCTCA
>MFIO01000004.1 GCA_001780775.1 Candidatus Giovannonibacteria bacterium RIFCSPLOWO2_12_FULL_43_11c
ACAATTCCGCAAAATAGAAGAGCTAAATCCAGCTAACTCCGAGGTAAAGAAAATAATTGGAAATTTATCTCTGGGTAAAAATCCTCTCGCTGAAATTGCTCCTCCGCCTCCTGAAAAAAGACCAGGCGTCCCAGTCAAGCAATAATAGTGAATTACATCCTTTCCATCTTCGGGAGTGAGCTTAGAAGTGTCACTCAGGCCGCGGCTGTTTTGGCCCTCTCTGGAATATTCGCCGATATATTGTCGCTTTTCAGGGACAGATTGCTTGCGGCTGATTTTGGAGCGTCGCGCGCCCTCGATATTTATTACGCTTCATTTCGCATCCCAGATCTTATTTATACTGTTTCCCTTTTTTTTGCCGCGTCGACTGCTCTTATCCCGGCTATTCTCGAAAAATTTTCAGAAAATAACAAAGAAGCGGAAAAATTTTTTGGAAACATTTTCTCTCTTTTCTTCGTCGGCACAGTCTTAATGGTGATTGCGGCTTATTTTTCAATGCCTCTTTTGATGCCGTATTTTACTCCGGGATTTTCTTCAGAAGAGCAGGGGCTGGCAATTAATTTGTCGCGAATTCTTCTCTTGTCCCCACTGCTTTTGGGACTTTCTAATCTCGCTTCATCAGTTGTCCAATCTTTTAGAAGATTCTATGTGTATGCGCTATCTCCTCTTTTTTATAATTTGGGGATCATAATCGGAATTTTATTTTTAATGCCCAGATTTGGCCTATACGGTATAGTTTGGGGCGTGATTTTAGGAGCTTTTTTGCACCTAGTGATACAATTACCAACAGTTTTTTCTCTTGGTTTTTCTATTACTCCGCGTTTTCCAAAAATTTCTCGCGACGTCATCGACTCTCTTAAGCTTTCTTTTCCGAGAACTCTTGGACTCTCATTAAATCAGATCGTCTTAAGTGTGATAACGGCAATGGCTAGCACTTTGGGGGCCGGAGCCGTGTCAGTTTTTAATTTCGCGGCCAATCTGCAATCTGTCCCGTTGTCTATAATTGGCCTTTCGTATTCGGTAGCCGCCTTTCCAACTTTAGCGGCTTTATACGTTAAGAACGGAACTAAGGACTTTCTTGATCATTTCTCGCTCGCCTTACGGCATATTTTGTTTTGGTCCCTGCCGGCAACAATTTTGTTTATAGTCCTGCGCGCGCAGATAGTGCGAGTGATTTTAGGCGCCGGCGCGTTTTCCTGGGCGGATACCCGCCTTACCGCAGCGGCCTTATTCCTGCTTTCTCTTTCAATTCTGTCTCAAGGGCTTTTAATGCTTTATATCAGGGCGTTTTATGCTTCAGGACACACATATTTGCCCGTTATCATGAATTTTCTTTCGTCAATTGTGAGCGTTGCTTCAGCTTGGTGGCTCTTAAGTCTTTTCAAAAATTCTTTAGTATTTAGGAATCTATTTTTATCTTGGCTTCGCGTTGGAGATATTTCCGAAGGGGGAGTATTGGTTCTGCCTTTAGCACTTTCTCTCGGGAGCGCGGTAAATTTATTTCTGCTTGCCTGGTATTTCAGAAAAATTTTTGAAATTTGCGATATCTCCTTGAAAATAAGGCGGTCGCTTAGAGACTCCATAGTCTCAAGCGCCGTTTTGGGGGTGGTGGTTTATTTTTCTTTAAAGATTTTTGCTCTATTTTTTAATCTCGATACTTTTATCGGAATTTTCACGCAGGGATTTCTTGCTGGGATTTTAGGCATAGTTTCCGGAGCCATAATCTTAGCATTTCTCAAAAATCAGGAATTTTCCGAATTTTACGACGCATTCCGCGATCGCTTTTGGAAAAAACTTTTCGTAGTCGCCTCCGAACCGGAAAAATTGCCATAAAATTTGTTCGCTCGCAATCTACGGTCTCAAAAAGATCTAGCTCGCTTGGCTCGCAAAAAATCCTTATAAGATAGGGATTTTTTGATTTCTATGAGTGGAATAGTCTAAAAGCTTGACAATATAGTTAAGACATGCTATATTTTCTTGAAAAGGAGGTCGAATGAATATTGCAAAGATAAATGAAGCTCTTAAGTTGGCGGGACTCCCAGAAGATCCTACTCAGGTAATAGGGCAGATATTCTGTTTTTATTCATCGGAGAACGGAATTAGTCAGGAGACCACAACTTTTCTCTACTGCGGGACGGTGACTGGTATTGGGGTAGATGATGAAGAAGGGGCCCCCGAGCTCTATACAAGCATCGGCCTGAAGTTATTTCACGATGAGAAAGGATGGAGTTTTTTGATGGATATGGGGGCAGACATAGAGCAAAGTAAAAGATGGAAGGATGCATAGTGGACCCTCGGGCGCCACGGGCTTTTTTTATTTCAATAAAATGCCCGACACTCTGTGCAGGGGCTGTTCGACACCGAGTGTTGAACATGTTACGCTGGGTAAGTGAGAAAAACCGCACTAATTAATCAGGGGATCTACCATATTTTTAATCGCGGCACCGAGAAGAGAAAAATTTTTCTTTCTAAAAACGATTACAAACGCTTTTTAGTGAATATGATTCTCTTTCGAGATGAAGATTATTCTGCGCAGAATATACATCGCCTTTCTATGTCGGAGGCAGAATCTTATCAAGTTAAAACCCCAATAGTGGATATTTTGTGCTTCTGTTTTATGCCGAATCACTATCATCTGATGTTACGGCAAAGGAAAGCGAATGGCGTTTCACGGTACCTCCATAAATTACAGATGAGTTACTCCAAATATTTTAATACATTATACGAGCGCTCTGGTAATCTTTTTCAGGGATCTTATAAAGCAGTAATGGTAGAAAAAGATAATCAATTTCAGCATCTTCCTTTATATATCCATATGAATCCATTGGAGTTGGCGGAGCCTCAGTGGAAGGAAAGAGGAGTCAAAAATATTAAAGGATCCCTAAAATTTTTAAAGGATTATCCCTGGTCCAGTTTATCGTTTTATCTCAATGAACATTCACCTTCTTATTTGGAAACGAAAGATTTGATTCCCTTCTATTCTTCTAGGGAATGGGTTGAAGAAATTAAAAGCAGATGTTCAACACCGAGCGTTGAACAGGCAGTTGTTGACGATCTATATGTCTAATATCAGGAATTTTTCGATAATCGCCCATATCGACCATGGAAAGTCTACACTTGCGGATAGGATGCTTGAGATTACAAAAACGGTTGAGGATAGGAAAATGCGCGAGCAGTATTTGGATCAGATGCCGCTCGAAAGAGAGAGGGGCATTACGATTAAAATGCAACCCGTTCGGATGGAATGGAAAAATTATATCCTGAACCTCATTGATACGCCTGGGCATATAGATTTTTCGTACGAAGTTTCGCGCGCGCTTGCTGCTGTTGAAGGAGCAGTACTTTTAGTCGACGCGACGCAAGGCGTCCAGGCGCAAACTATATCAAATGTGGAGCTTGCGCGGTCTCTGAATCTCAAGATTATCCCTGTTATTAATAAAATTGATTTGCTATATGCTAGAATTAACGAAACCACGGATGAAATTAAAAATATTCTTGGTGATACGGAAATATTTCAAGTTTCCGCGCGAACCGGAGAGGGAGTCCAAGATCTTCTGGATAAAATAATCGAGAAAGTTCCTCCTCCGAACATTTCTGATGAAAAAAAAGCACGAGCTCTGATTTTTGATTTCGATTATTCTCTTCATCGCGGGATAATTTCGCATGCTAGGGTTTTTGACGGCGAAATTAAAAAAGGAGACCGACTGCGCCTATTTGTTTCAAAAGAAAATTTCATCGTCGGCGAAGTTGGTTTCTTCAAGCCGGAATTGAAACCCGCGGAAAGAATTTCCGCGGGAGAAATTGGATATATAGTCACCAGTATAAAAGAGGCAAGAATCGTCAGAGTAGGGGACACGATTTTGGACTCTCCTCAACAAAAACCCTTACCCGGATACAAAGAAGTGAAGCCTGTCGTTTTTTCTTCGCTTTTTCCGGAGAGACAGGATGATTTTGAAGAATTGCGCCGTTCTCTGGAAAGATTAAAATTGTCTGACGCATCCCTATCTTTTGAAGAAGAATCCTCGGGGGTTTTGGGAAGGGGCTTTCGATGCGGATTTTTAGGAATGCTTCATCTCGAAATCGTAGTTGAAAGACTTAAGCGCGATTTCGGGGTTTCTACGATAGTCGCAACGCCTACAGTCAAATACATCGTGAAATCCAAAAAGGGTATTTTGGAAATATATTCTCCCCATAAATTTCCGGAAGCGGGGGAAATTATCGAGATTGAGGAACCGTGGCTTAAGGTTGAAATCCTGATGCCGCCCGAGAAGCTCTCTTCGGTTATGAAGCTTTTAAGAGAGTATGAAGCAGTTTTGGGCGAAACGCGGAAATTTTCCGAATCGAGGATCGGTTTGGCAGTCGAAATGCCGTTGCGCGAGCTGATGCGCGATTTTTTTGACGAGCTTAAGAGCGTCTCGCAAGGTTACGCTTCTATGAATTATGAATTTCTTGAAAACCGCCGGGGGGATTTGCTGCGCCTTGATTTGTTTGTTGCCGAAGAGATTGTTCCAGCGTTTTCGAAAATAGTTCCGCGGATTAAAGTCGAGGAGGAGGCATTTCGCTCGGTCGAGAAATTATATAAAATTCTACCGCAAGCGCTTTTTTCTCTGAAGATTCAAGCAAAGGCGGGGGGAAGAATTTTGGCTTCGCGTACGCTAAAAGCCTTGCGCAAAGACGTCACCGGATATCTATATGGCGGAGACAGATCCCGCAAGATGAAGCTTTGGAAAAAACAGAAGGAAGGGAAAAAACGCCTTTCCGAAGAAGCGCGTTTTACCATACCCGCGGAAATTTTTGTGAAAATGATAAGGAAGTAATTCAGAGTACCGGAACGAAAAGATAAGCAACCATCGACAAAACGGCTATAATAGTAATAACCGTCCATATCACCTGATTACGTTTCTTTTGCCTTAACGTCGCCATTATATTATAAATTCTATAAGAAAGATGCAAGTTTATCAAGAAAGAAGGCGTTTACGAAATTTCATGCGTTCGCGCGCAGTCTTGTTTTTTCTGTCTTTTCTCGTTTTATTTCTATTTGTAACCTCAATTAAGATGAGCATCGGTGCTTATCAGGCATCGAAGGCGAGGAAAGTCTCAGAAGAAGAGTATCAGGCACTTACCGATCAAAAAGCGCACCTCGACAAAAAAATAGAAGATTTAAACGATGACGAAGTTTTGGAAAAGGAGGCAAAAATACGGTTTAACGCGACTCTTCCGGGAGAGAAAGTTTTGATAATAGTCGAACATGATTCCTCCGGCTTGAATATAGAAGCAAAACCGGCAAGCATATGGGAATCAATAAAAAATTTTTTCAGGCTACCATGAATAAAAAAAATGTGGCAATATATCTTTGGCATTGGAAATAGAGCGGAGGGAAAGTCAAAGAAAGATTTTAGCGGCATTATGAAATACACATTTATAAGTGGCATACCGGCATCAGGGAAAAGTCATCTTGCTTCAAAAATTGCTAAAGAAATTGGCATACAGCATTTTACGATAGATGACTGGTGGAAGGAAATGAAAGATGATCCAAAATTGAAAAAATGGGTAGATTTTTTCTGGAATCAAGATGAGGCAGAATATTGGAGTACCACGAATTGCGAGCAACAGTGGGACAATATAAAAAATCAATCAGAGGCGCTTTGGCTAACTATTTTGACAAAAATTAGAGAGACTACAAAATATGGAAAGGGTGCGATTTTTGAGGGGGTAAATATATTACCGCACCTGGCGCACAGAGATTTGGATTTTAGCGGGATAATTCTTTTAGGAGAATCATTTGAAATAATTCTTGAACGGAATAAAAAAGATCCGCGGTGGGGCAAGACAGAAGAATTGCAACGGAAAGAAACGGAAGCATTTTGGAATTGTGAAAGACCTAGATATAAATCAGAAGCGGAGAAGCATGGCTATAAAGCTTTTACTGACCCTATTTTAGCAGAAGCTGAATTGATTAAATTACTTGAAAATCAGTCTTTCTAAATGACTATTAGATATGTTTTACACTTATGTTTTATTGTGCAATGATAGAGGGCGTAATTTCGGCAGGGGATATTTAAAAAAGAGGTTAGAAGATTTTTTGAAAAACAAGCGGCCATAGTTTAGTGGTAGAATGATTGCTTCCCAAGCAATAGATGGGAGTCCGATTCTCCCTGGCCGCACCAGTAAGCCACCTTAGCTCAGCTGGTAGAGCAATGCTTTCGTAAAGCAGAGGTCCCGAGTTCGAATCTCGGAGGTGGCTCCAGATTTTATGCTATAATAAATTTTATGGAAATTCCGAAAGAAAAAATTGAGAATCTTGAAAGCGAGGTCCGCGCTGTGGCGGACCGTCTTTGACTTAGCCAGAAAGAAAGAAGAATTAATTAAATTAGAGCCAGAAACTGGGCATCCTAATTTTTGGGATAATAATAGACGCGCATCTGAAATAACTCAGAAAATTTCTGAATTGAAGGAGTTTATTTCTTTTTGGGAAAATTTATCCTCCGATATTTCTTCTTTAAAAGAATTATCCTTGATATCAAAAACAGAGAAGGATCAGGAAGAAATCCTTTCTCGTTTTGAAGAGCTCTCGCGAAAATTCGAAAATTCGAAAAAAGAAGCGTTTTTATCCGGGCAGTATGATAAAGGCGACGCTGTTTTAACAGTTGTCTCTGGCGCGGGAGGGGATGATGCCGAGGATTGGGCGAGAATTCTTTTTCTAATGTACCAAAAATACGCGGCTAGGCAGAAATGGGGAGTGAAAAATATCCATACGCATTTCAACGGACTAAACGGGATAAAAAACGCCACGATTGAAATATCCGGAAAATACGCGTACGGATATTTGAAAAATGAAACGGGTGTCCATCGCCTTGTTCGAATATCGCCATTTGACGCGAACAAACGGCGACATACTTCTTTTGCTTTAATTCAGGTGATGCCTAAATTTGTCGATCCTGGCGAAGTAGAATTAAAGGACGAGGATTTGGATGTGACGTTTCAGCGCGCGGGGGGTCCTGGAGGGCAGAATGTAAACAAGCGCGAAACCGCAGTCAGAATAGTACACAAGCCGACAGGCGTGCAGGTGCATGTATCTTCCGAACGCTCGCAGGAACAGAACCGGAAAAGAGCCGTGGAACTTATTCGCGCGCATCTCTACGCGATGAAAATAAAAAGCCAGAAGGAAGAAAGAGAGTCTTTTAAAAAATCAAAAGCGGTCGAAATTGAATGGGGACACCAAATTCGCTCCTACGTCCTCCACCCGTATACATTAGTTAAAGACACTAGAACCGGAGTTGAAACTTCGGATATTGAAGGAGTTTTTGAAGGAAAACTTGATTCTTTCATAGAGGCCGAGTTAGGATTATAAAATATGATCTATTTTGATCGCGTTTCGAAAGTATATTCTCCAACATCCATTGCGCTCGAAGAAGTTTCTTTCACAGTGGAACCGCAAGAATTCGTTTCGCTTGTTGGCCAATCCGGCGCTGGAAAATCAACGCTGTTGAAACTTTTATTGGCGGAAGAAAAACCAAGCTCTGGTAAAGTTTTTTTTGAATCTTTGGATATGCATAAAGTAAGCAATGGAGACTTGCCTAAGGTGCGCAGGCGCATGGGAGTAGTTTTTCAGGATTATAAATTACTTCCGACCAAAACCGCGTACGAAAATATCGCGTTTGCAATGGAGGCGTCAGATAAGACCGAAGAAGAAATACAGCAGGATGTTCCGCAAGTTTTGGAATTGGTTGGCTTAATGGACAAGGCTTGGCATTTTCCATCCGAACTTTCAGGAGGATAGCTTCAAAGAGTCGCGATCGCGCGCGCGATCGTAAACCGGCCCGATGTTATAATCGCTGATGAGCCGACTGGCAATCTCGACCCGATCAACACTTGGGAAATTATTAATCTGCTTGAGAAAATAAACGAATTGGGAACCACAGTTGTTTTGGCCACGCACGATAAAGAAGTCATTAACTCTCTTAAGCGAAGAGTGATAACATTAGAGAAGGGAAAACTTGTGCGCGATGAGAAAAGAGGAAGATATATTTTATAAACTATGCTTATTCAAATAAAAAGAAATATTGTTCAGGGCTTTGTGAATTTTTGGAGGAATGGATGGGTTTCTCTTGCCACAGTTTTGATAATGGTGGTAACGCTTTTTGTGTTTGGAAGCCTCTTCTTCTCGAATGTAATTTTAACGTCTTCTCTTGATAAACTCGCCGAAAAAGTTGATATAAATGTATATTTCAAAGTCACCGCTAATAATAACGAAATAAATGATTTGAAATCTTCTTTGGAGAAGCTTCCTGAAATAAAACAGATAGAGTTAATCTCTAGAGACCAAGCTCTAAAAAATTTTCAAGAAAAGCACAAAGAAAACGCTTTAATTACGCAATCTCTCGATGAATTAGGAGACAATCCTTTGGGCGCAAGCCTGAATATAGCAGCGAAAGATCCAAATCAATACGAATCAATATCAAGATTTTTGGAATCTCAAAATTATGAATCAATTGTTGACAAAGTGAATTATCATGAAAATAAAAAAGTGATTGATGGACTGAACTCAATGATAAAATCTTCCAGAACATCCGGGTTTACTTCCACAATTGTACTTGGAATAATCGCTATACTAGTAGCTTTCAATACGATTCGTCTAGCGATTTATACATCCAAAGATGAAATATCAATAATGCGTCTCGTAGGGGCCACTAACGCATATATCAGAGGGCCATTTGTAATGGAGGGGATTATACATGGGATTTTGGCCGCGGTAATAACTATGGCAGTTTTTTGGTTGCCGCTGTCGTTCGGCCGAGACAATATAGTCCTACTGTTTTTGCCATTTTCTCCGATTCCTGATGCTTCTGGAGTTAGCACTTCTGAATTTTACGGTGGACCGAATTTATTCAATTATTACATCTCCAATTTTTTTGTAATCTTTCTCCTACTTTTAGTTTTAGGAGTTGCCATCGGGGTTATCTCGAGTTTAATCGCGACCAGAAGATATTTGAGGGTATAACAAATAACCCCGCTCCGACATAGGTCGGAGCGGGGTTATTTTATAGGCTTGGTTAGTTATTCTCGTCTCCCGTAACCGCGCTCACCACCTCTCGAGAATCCGCCACCTCTTGGGCGGTTTTCTCTTGGCTGCATTGGGCGAGCTTCGTTTACGGCGATCTTGCGTCCATCCAGCATCTGCCCGTTTAACTGCTCTGTGGCAGCTTGTGCTTCCGCGTCGGATGACATTTCAACGAATCCAAATCCTTTGGACCTACCAGTGAATTTATCAGTGATCACATTTGCCGAAACTACGGTTCCCGCTTGCGCGAAGAAATCTCGAAGTTTCTCATCCGTGGTATCCCAGGATAAACTCCCGATAAACAATTTAGTTGCCATTTATTAGCGAACTACCGAATAAAAAATAATTACT
>MFIO01000005.1 GCA_001780775.1 Candidatus Giovannonibacteria bacterium RIFCSPLOWO2_12_FULL_43_11c
CGAATACGATCCGAGATTTCCGGAGCATAAAACTTTGATTGTAAACGAGCTTTTGGATATTTTTAACAAACTATTTAATATGGCCACTGCCGGCGGACCGATGTTCGAGCAATATTTCAGGAACGCGGCTTTGCTTGTCATGGAAGATCCTGAATCCGGAAATACGCTTTTGGAGATCGAGAAAATATTGGCGGATAAATCTTTCAGGGATTACAAGCTTTCGCGTTCAAAAAATATCATTGTCGATATGTTCTGGCGGCAGATCGCGGAGAAGGCGGGAGGAGAGGCATCGCTTGCGAATATGGTTCCCTACGTTGTCTCGAAGTTTGACACATTTCTCGCGAACGACATTATGCGCCCGATAATCGCGCAGGAGAAATCTTCCTTTAATGTCCGCGAAACGATGGATAATAAAAAAATCTTACTTTTAAATTTATCTAAAGGCAGACTTGGTGAATTAAACTCGAGCTTGCTCGGTTTGATAATGGTTGGGAAAATTTTGATGGCGGCTCTCTCTCGCGTTAGTATGCCGGAGGCTGACCGCAAAGACTTCTATCTATATATAGACGAGTTTCAGAATGTCACGACGAAATCCATCGCGACGATTTTGTCCGAGGCGAGGAAATATAAACTGGATTTGATAATCACGCACCAATTTATCGGACAGCTTGAGGAAGACATAAAAAAAGCGGTTTTCGGGAACGTTGGCTCGATCTGCGCGTTTCGTATTGGCTCGGACGACGGGGAATATATGGAGAAGCAATTCGCGCCAACTTTCACCGCGCCCGATCTTTTGAATATAGATAACAGAAATGCCTATTTAAAACTTTTGGTTGACGGCCAGACCTCAAAACCGTTCAATATAAAAACCCTCGCTCCAGAGAAAGGTAATCCCGAGATGGCCGAATACATCAAGCAATTATCCCGCTCCAAATTCGCCCGCCCCAGAGAGGAAGTGGAGGAAGAGATTAGAAATAGACATCAAGGTAAATGAGATATATACTTTAAAAAGAGAATTTACAAGATTAATCTAATAAATTATGGGAATTGAACAATCAAATATTGAAAATAACCCAATTGATATGGAGATGAAAAAATGGGAAGAAGAAATGACCGCAGCTGGAGTTTCTCCAACCGAAATGGCTAAGCATCGAGAAAGAGTCAGGGGGGAATTTGAGCAAAGATCAGAAACGCAAAGTTGGGGAAAATATTCTAATGATCAGTTAGAGGGAATGCAAGATTTTTTCGGCGCAATGTCGGATGCCATAGAAAGTGGGAATGCGGATGATAATATGAAACCGTGGGTGGAGGATTATCAAAAAAGGTTTGGTGAAAAGACTGGTGAGATTGCAAAAAAGAATGTGGAACAGACTAGAGCTGAATTACAGCGAAGATCTGGAGGTAAATAGAGCAAAAAATAAAAGAATTTGATTTTTAGAACAGAAAAACTATCCTTGACCTAAACAAAATTTGGGGCAAAGCAGGCAGAGTTTTTCGCTGACACGGAGCGAAATCCGTGTTTGACTTTGGGGGGGATTTTTGTCTATATTATAGATATGGCAAATATAAATGTTGCAGAATATATAACAGTTGATCCAAACGTATGCCACGGTAAGCCGTGTTTTAAGGGCACTAGAATTATGGTGTATCTTGTTTTGGAAATGCTTGCTGGAGGAGAGGATATTAATGTTATCAAAAAAGCCTATCCGGAGCTTACTCGCCAACATATCGAGGCGGCGCTTCTTTTCGCCGCAAAAACTACGGAAATTGGAGAACGATACATTTCCTTTTCTAAATAGTTGAATGCTCAAATTCTTAGCTGATGAAAATATTCGCAGAGAAGTCGTAAACTTTCTCTTAGAGCAAGGTCATAACGTAACGCGCCCTGATGCTGGCACGCGGGATCAAGAAGTAATCGCACTGGCAGAGAAAGAAAAAAGAATATTAATAACTCACGATTTGGATTTCTCGAATATCTTCGTATATCCTCCGGATATTTATAGTGGGATCGTCCTGATTAGGATTTTACCGCCATCAGCAACGATTATAAACCATGCTTTGCGTAATCTGTTGAATAATATTTCTACTCAAAAGGAATTTTCAAAGAAGCTTATTATTCTCGAAATAAGCAATTTCAGGGTTTATGGGGACAAGTAAACTCTCCCGCTCCAAATTCGCCTGCCCCAGAGAGGAAGTTGAGGAGGAGACATAAGGGGTTATAATCCTCTGTTCAATACTCGGTGTCAAACATTTGACCTAAACCGAGTTTGGGGCAGAATTCTTCACTGACACGGAGCGAAATCCGTGTTTGATTTTTATTTATTTTTGGCTATAGTGGGGATATATGGCTACTGTTGTAAAAAATAAAAACATACTATCAAATCGTGTAGTAGAAATAAAGCGAGATTTGAAAGCCTGGCGGGCACTGCGAGGAGTTCTGCGCGGCAAGAAGATAGTTGATCCCGTGGCATGGCAAAAACGCATAAGAAAGGAATGGGAGCGCTCGCTTCCTTGATTCAATGTTCACTTTCGATACTAATATTCTTATTTACTATGCCGACGGAGATGAAAAAATATCGGCATTTTTAGAAAAACATGAGAATGAAATTTTTTACCTACCAACTATCGTTGTCACAGAGTTTCTTTCCTACCCATTGCTAGATAAGTCAATCACTCTGAAATTTGAGGATTTCGTAAGTCAAACCATTTTAGTGAATCTTAATTTTCCTATATCCAAGGCAGCTGCCGAAATAAGGCGAGAATATAAGCTTCGCCTTGCCGATGCCGTGATAGCTGCCTCAGCGATAACGACAGATTCATATTTGGTAACAAGGAATGTCCGCGATTTTAAGAAAATTTCTCAATTAAAATTGATTTCGATTTAATCAATGCAAAAGAGGTTAAAAAAGAAAAAGCACAGTTGTGGGCTTTGTAAGCCGCACAAGTTGGGCGGATCTTGCCGCTGGAAGTCACGAGACCTATTTTTGCTCAAGGAATTCGAACGCACTAAAATTTCAATGACCTAGGCTGAGTTTAGTGTAAGTTTTCCTATGACACGGACTAAAATCCGTGGTTTAATTTAGGTATATGGAGGACAAGGATTTGGAAAAATTGGCAAAGGATTTTTCTGACGATTTAGCCCAGAAGCTAAAAGATGGTGTTATTTTATTGGACGAAATGCCATCTCATGTGGCTGATTTTTTAGCAAGTTTAAGAGAAGAAAATAATAGAAAGATATGATGGAGAAAATGCAAGCGGAAAATATTTCCGAAACTCAAGAATCTTTGGAAGGGCGCGAGATGACAAAACTCACTGAAGGATATTCGAAAGAAATTAAAACTCCTCATGACCGCTCATATTTAAAAAAGTTGCAGAGAATTGCTGGGGCTTTTGTGCTCGCTGGGATTTCTGTATTTGGCGCGGATAAGCAAGCAACGGCGCCAGAATTGTCAGATGATTTTCTTAGTACGTCGAGGTATACGAGCCTCGAGCAAATTAAAAACGAAGGAAAAATAAATTTGTATCGAAGAATATTGAATGCCGTTTCCGAGAAAGGCGGCATAGAAATTTCTCCGCAAGTTCCAGAGACAAAATATAAGATTTTTCCGGGTGAAACGAAAAGCCGCGCGGACGAAAAGGCAAGAAGCATGGAAGTCCCATATTTTTCGAAACCGGAAGTAATTTTGGGAGAAAAATTTATAAGAGAAAACCCGGAAAAGGCAAAGGAGTATCTAGAAAAAATTGAGGAAGGGCTGAAAGCGAATATTATAATTAACACTAAGAAGGGACAAGGGAGCGGAGTAATAGTTGATGGCGGCGATAGAAATATATTTCTCACAAATGCTCACGTTGTAGGTGATTATTCAAAAGCTCAAGTAGGATTCATAAGCGGGATCGCTTATGAAATGACTGTGAGCTTTGTTGATAAGGAGAGAGATTTAGCAATTCTGGAATTTCCGGAATATATGAAAAGCCCGGAAATAATGAATTCCCCCGCGACTAAAGAATTAATTGATTCTGTAATAAACGAAAATGGCGCGGTGGCTTTAAAGCTTGTTTCCGACGAAGAAATTATACATAAGGGTGATATGCTGGCTTCAATAGGGAATCCATTAGGGTTTCCTTTTGAAGTGTTTATCAATAAGTTTGAAAAGTATGAAAAGCACGTGGATAAAGAGCAAGGATTCGATTACTTAGCGGCCAAATATAAATCTGACTCAAGATTTCATGTTCTTTCCAAATATTTTGTTGAATATATCGAAGATTATGGCCGCAAAGGGGACGTTTTGCAAGGGATGAGCGGTGGCGCAGTTATTAATCTTGAAAAACCGGGCAAGCCCAAACTTATCGGTATTAACGCGCGGAGGAATTTCGCCTTAAGTAAATTTTCAAAAAATATCCTTGATAACACTGATAATAAAATAAAAACAGATAAGGAAAAGTGGAAAGATTTTAGTTTAGGTGTATCATCTCCCGATATCGACATGTTTATACAGAGATACAAAGAAGTACTATCTTTTAAAGATAGGAATAAAGAATATTAAATGAGAATGGAAGCGAGAAAATTTGACACGTCCAAATCGGAGGATGCCCAAATAGTTTCCGGGCCTGAAAAAACAGCAGAAAAACCCAAATCTCCGGAGGAGGTTTGGTCCGAAAAATATTGGGATAGAATCAAAGCCGAAAATCCTGATCCTAAAAATGCGGAGGCTGTAAAGAAAGATACGGAGAGGATTATAGCGGGGCAGCTAGAAGAAGCCGCAAAAAAGGGGAAACTCGAACTCTCTGTTTTAGACAAAGATTTTACGGATCTGGATCGGGAGAAGATTTTTGCATACAGCGAATTTGCCACGCGTGACAAGAAATATAAAGTCGGCCCCTTTAAATTGGACGAAAGTGGGACAAAAGTAAGCGCGGAGATCTCTAAAGAACGCGGAAAAGTGATAGACTTTTTAAAGTATAAAGAAAAAATCTCGGATTTATTCAACAAAGAAGAGAAAGGAATTGGGGCGGAGAAAGCGGGGAAGTTGGCAATTGAGACCGCGCAAAAACAATTCCAATTTTGGAAGGAGAGATACAAAGCTCTTGATTTAGACCCCAAAGAAATGTGGGCGAAATTGAATAACAAGAAAATTTTAGGAATGCCGGTCAAGAATCTTTTGGGGAGTATGGCTGCCGGAAGCGCCGCACGGTTTATAGTTAGGACTGTTTCCGGGGTTTCGGGAGGAATATTAGTAGGAGCGTCCGCGGGGGCATTAGGCAACGGAACTTGGGAGGCAATCAAAGCTTATAAAAAAGAAAAAGAAAGGCTTTCGAAAATGTCCGTTCGCGACAAAATTTTGGAGAGGGCGAAAGATATTAATGAAAAAAATATAGGCCAGAAAGCAAAGGTGGATGAATATTTTGAGTTGTTGGAAAAAGAAGCGCCGTTTCCTGATTTTGAGCAGATGAGCGAGAGGAGAAAAAATTTGCATCAAGAATTATTAAAAGAACTAAAATTTGAATCTGTAAAAGGTTCCAAAGTTCTGAAAGGATTCGGAAGGGGGGCGGCTGTTGGGGCGATCGGCGGCGCGTTCGGAGGATGGATAGGAGAACATTTGAATAATTATTTTCAAGGGTCAAGCGAGGCGGCTGCTGCAATTAAAGATTTCAAAAAATCAGCAGGGAGCGAAGCATTTTCGCAAATGAACGGAGGCATTTCAGATACATTTTCAAAAACTTTTGAAGGGGCTAAAACAGAGGGATTAGCAAGTTTAGGTACAAAGGAATTTTTTTCATTGGCGGATAAAGGAGACAGCCTCACAACGATGTCGCGAAATTTGATACACGATTATATTTCCCAAAAACAAGCGCTTGGCGTTGAAATCGCTTTAGATAAAAGCCAGCTTATATACGCGGAGGACGCGCTAAAAAATCTTTTTAAAGGGAGAGCTTTGAGTCCGGGCGACGAACTCAGTCTTATTGGAGAGCAGATTAATTCCGCGATAGAAAAAGCGCAACTGCTTACATCAGCCGGGAAAGAGCACATTAAGCAAGAGTATGTTTCAAAAATTGGAAGCAAAGTTTGGGAGCAGATTACGAATTACGATTCCTCATTTCATAGCGGAAATAATTTTTCAAATGAAATTTTGAATAGTTCTTCCGAAAAGGCAGTAACATTTGTTCACGATAGCGCCCAAGGATTCGGCGCGGACCTTGCACAAAGAGTTGCTGATAGAGGCAGAAATAGAGCTGCGGAAAGCGTGGTTGAAAAAGCGCGAGATTCATGGCTTGAAAGCTTTCTATCGGTGACTGGGGCTGCTTACGCGGGAGAATACGGCACTAAAGGCAGATTGAAAGAATTTGCTGATAAATTAAGGAAGCGAAAAGCACTCGTTCGCGAATATCGCCACGCCGAAGATTTCAACGAAGGAGATTCCGATCTAAGGTATGTCGAATTGACGGAAGATATGGCTATTGAAAAGAAACCGAAAGAAAAAGTAGAACCAAAAACAGAACCCAAGCCAAAAAAAGAGAGAGTCGAGAAAAAAATCCCGGATGACCAAATGTTTAAATATTTTGGAGAAAAGGGAATTGCTGAGAAATTTAAGTTAAAGCCCGAGGAAATTAGATATAAAGTGAGAACTCCAAACACTGTGAAGATATTTCCAAGTTATGAAAAAATGACACGCTGGTTTAATAGTCTTTCGCAAAAAAAGAAAGATTGGCTGATAGATCAGGAACTCAACGCGGATGAACCCGCAATAAAAATGGATTTGCCGGAACGCCTCAGAGAATTTATGAGTGCGAGTCCGTTGTCTAGACAGAGTTTCAACGCCGAGGTAGACGGACTTATTAAAAATATGTTCGGCTTCAGGGAAACCCCAATAAGTAAACATCATGAACAGACGGAAGAGAAAAGCGAAGAAGTGATTGGAAAATTAAATCCCGAAACAAAACTTTTGGAGTATAGGTCGTCTAGACAAGAAACTGCTCAAGGAAGAGAGAATACAGCCGCGACCCCAGACGTTATTAAATTGGAGGATTTGACGCCCGACGATGAATATAACAAAGATAATTCTGATTGGACGGAAGATGTTTTCAGAGGAAGAATTGCAGAGGAAAGTGATAGCGAGAGCAGAGATATGAAAAATTTAGTAGAAATCCTTGCCGAAGAAGAATTAGAGAAGAAAAATAATAATTCAAACCAAAATGCCGCATAACAAAAACGATCTCGCAAAAGCGCTTAATTTGGAAAACCTGACCGAAGGGGAGAGGGCAGAGATTTTGGCGAAAGTCGATAAAAGGCTCGAAGAAGTTTTGATTGCAGTCTTAGTCGCGAATATTACGGATGACGACGCCCAAAAAATTCAAAAAGCGCTTCACGAAGAAGGCGCAGATTTGGAAGAGGTCGTCGCCGAAATTTCCGCGCGCATTCCAAATCTCGCTACCAAAATCGAGCGCGCGGTTGAGGAAGAGATTATGCGCCTGCGAGCCGTTTTGGTACAATAAATTGCCATGGAAGGAATGGAGAAAAATTTTTTTGAAGGCTCGAAAACGTATGAGCCTGCGGCCCGCGTTCAAGAAAGGCCTTTTGAATATATTTTGGATAGTATTGAAAAATATTCTACTGCCTTGCCGTCTGATTTAAGAAGTAATTTGGCGAAGGAAGAATTGAGAAAATTGAGCGGAAAAATGGAAATGGAGAAAAAGGTATGGGTGGGGGCTTATAGCGAAGATAAATCCGGATCTGCATCGGCCCTTTTTGAAATAGGGGAATTGTTTCAACGAGAAGTTCTCTTAGGAAACCAACGAAAAAAAGAAATTGAAGCTGGTTGGCACGGTTCTCGCGAAAAGGGACCTATAATAAACGCAATTGGAGCGGAAGCGATATATGCCAAAAAGGAACTTGCGGCTTGGCAGCAGAAATTATCCATTTTTATCTTCGGAAATCAAGGGTCGCCAGAATTTGAAGAAAAAATGGAGCGCTATTGGTCGAGCCTCGAATTGATTGAAGGAAAAATTTTTCATACAAATGAATTAGTCAGGGGTATAAGAGTTGGGATAGGGCGATTAGTTACGGCGGCAACTGTTTTTAATCAACTGGGTTATCATTGCGAAACTGCTGGAGGGGAACACGATGTAAGTGATTCTCTTGATTTTGTTGCGACAAAAAAAACTGGAGATGCTCAAATTACTCTTTTGCTTCAAGTCAAAGGGAGCGAAGATTCTGACGATTTTGAACCGGCATTAGATATGTATTATCCTTTGCCGCAATATAGCGAAGAGATTCCAAAAAGTATGTTTAATTTGATTCGGTGGACGAAAGAAAATACGCCAAAAATTAAGGAAAAAAATCCAAATTGTTATGCAATCCCTATTTTTTTGAAAGTCCCATCTTATGAAGATAACTCTGACGAGATTACTTCCTCCGGCCTCCCTAGGCAGAGTTTTATTGACAAATTACCATCTTTATTCTTAAATGGAGTAAAAGAAGCAGAACAGGTACCTTCCGCCGAGGTTGGTGCGGTAAAGCCGAGGAAAAAATTAAGGGTTGTTGAGTTCAAAAAAGAAGTGAGGAAATCATGAAAGAACAAGAATTTTCAATTTATAAAGATGTTCTTGGGGTTGATTCATTGGTCTACGAGGAAAAAGGCAGGGATGAAGGCGTGGTTGGCTTGCATCTCGTACCAAATGAATTGAACCCGGAAGGGCAGATCTCACGGGAACAACATCTTAAAAGATGCAGCGCTTGCCTTCAAAGAATTATGCGCTCGGGCGTCGCTAAAAATAAGCTGAATTAGACAACGGTATCCAACCTGCCAACGAAGAAGCCTGCCTTTCGGGGTGGGCTTTTTTAATTAAAATTATGATAATTTTGAAGGCTTGACCACTAAATTATTCGAGTATAGTCTTAGGTATAACCATGCCCCAAGTTAAGCCAGAATTTGAAACTTCCGCCCGTTTGAAAGTAATAGGAGTCGGGGGATCCGGCCAGAACGCGGTGGATCACATGATCCGCTCCAAGGTTAAAGGCGTTGATTTTATTTCCATAAATACGGACGCGCAGGATTTGCACAATTCCCTCTCTCAAAGAAAATTTCATATTGGAAAAGAGGTGACGAGAGGGCTTGGCGCGGGAATGAACCCGGATCTTGGCCGGATGGCGGCGGAGGAATCCAAAAGAGAAATTGAAGAGATGGTTCGCGGGGCCGACCTTATTTTTGTCACATGCGGTTTCGGCGGAGGAACTGGAACGGGCGCGGCACCCATCGTCGCGGAGATTGCGAAAAATTTGGGCATACTTACGGTGGCGATAGTCACGAAGCCGTTTTCTTTCGAAGGAGACGTTAGAAAAAATATCGCTGACGAAGGTCTGGTGCGTCTTAGAAAAGCAGTGGACGCGATGATCGTCATTCCAAACGACCGCCTTTTGAGTATTGTCGAGCGGGATACTTCTTTTTTGGCGGCGTTCGCGATGTGCGATGAAGTTTTGCGGCAGGCGGTTGAAGGAATAGCGGATTTGATAATAACGCCTGGCATAGTCAATGTTGATTTTGCGGACGTCCGGACGATTTTGGCGAATTCCGGATCGGCTATAATTGGGATTGGCCTTTCACATGGGAAATCAAGGGCGCAGGAGGCCGCGAGAATGGCTATCCATTCGCCTTTGCTTGAAGTTTCGGCGGAGGGAGCTAAAGGCGTTTTGTTTACGATCTCCGGGAAGGACGATCTCTCCATGTGGGAAGTGCAGGAAGCGGCCAAAATCATCACGGAAAATGTCGATCGCGAGGCAAAAATCATTTTTGGCGCCGTTCGCGACGAAAGATTAAAATCCGGACAGGTGAAGGTTACCGTTATCGCATCAGGCTTTCCCATCGGTTTCGGCCGGAGCCCATCTCTGTTCTCCGAGAGCTCTAAATCCGCTCGCTCTGATAAAACTGGAGCAAATAATGAAGAAAATATTCAGGATCAGGAACCGGCAAATTCCGAATGGGATTCGATTCCGGCCTTCTTAAGGCGTTCAAAAAAACTTTAAACTAAACAAATGTTGAACATCGGATGTTCAACATTCTAGTCACACTAGGCGACACCATACTTGCTCGAAATCTACGGTCTAGAAAAGATCTAGCTCGTTTTGGCACGGGGATGGTAGAATTTGAATATGTTCGAGAAGCCGCCAGAATCTAATATCACTACTCAAAATATTGAAAAAACATCCGAGCAGATGCTGGAAGAAATTCAAAAAGCTAAACCACAAGTGGAATGGGTTACATATGTACCGGATAAGCAATATGGGACAACTATTTCTCTGCCGTTCGGCTGTCATATCTCAGGATCTCTGAATTATTTAAATAATGAGAGGACGCAGGCTCAGATGTACATAGATATGCTTAAGGTCAACGAACAAATTCAGAGAGGGGGAATAGGAACGAGACTTTTGCAATCTTTAGCTGTTGAAGGGAAAAAATATGGAGCAACTGAACTATATGGCCATGTAACTAGTGAGTCAGTTTTAAAAACCCGAGCAAAAGTTTTTGGGAAAGAAAATTTGAGATTTTTTAATCATTATACAAAGAAGCCTGTAGGGATTAACTACGAGGAGGCTTTAAAAAATTCTTCAGATGGAAGAGTGGATTTTGATGTCGAAGTTGATTTAACTGCGATTGACACTTCAAACTGGGAAGGACCAGAAGAACACGAGAAGTAGTATGAGGCTAGTAATAGAAGTGTTCATTCTATGGCGATCGCTAAAATACGAACATAATCAAAAATCGCCCCTTTAGAGAGCGATTTTTGATTTAGTGATACGTCTATAAGCCGAATTCTGTCCATCCGACCTAAGTCGGACTGTGTGATCATTTATCTCGATCCCGTCTTACGGCGGGTCTGAAGCGGCACTCTCCGACCTTGCGTCGGAGCACGGCCTTGCACCAGGCAGGGTTTTCCACGCTCCGACCTTGCGTCCGGAGCGAATCCTTTTACAGGATACTTTTCACCTTTCACCTCGATATTAATCGCGGTTAGTATTGTCTCTGTGGCACTATCCGTCTTTGCTTATTGCGGCAAAGCATGGCCGTTAGCCATTGCCATTTTAAATTGGTGTTCGGACTTTCCTCTCCCGACAAAAGCTTCGCAATCAGGCGGGAGCGATCACCCAACGTATCTTTGTTCATTATACTCAGATTTTCGCCGATGTCAACTTTTCTTACTTTTATTATATTTTCTTTTATGATTTTCCCTGAATTTTTGCAGTAAGCTTATTTTATAGAGTCTATATTTATTTTTGGGATCGCGGAAGCATTTGAGTTTATCGCTTTTCTCCCAAAACCGCAATGTTTCAGGACTAACGCCTAAAAAAATAGCCGCGTCCTTAATTTTAAGATATACACTAGACACCCTTTTAGACATTATTTAAAATTATGTTATTATTTGCCTATTATCGTTAATAAAATTCTATGCCAGAAGGATTTAGAGAACAAGTAGCGGGCATTGGTTCTAAGGCCAGCGAATGGTTATTTTATGTTCTAATATTTATTTTCCCGTTCTTCGTTTTGCCGTATACGATTTTCCCGACAGCTCTTAATAAAAGCTATCTTGTTTATTTCGGGATTCTAATAATAGGCATCGTATATCTAATCTCTTCTCTTCAATCTGGAAAAATAAAAATTCCTAAGAGCCTTATGGGCATTTTTCTTTTGGTTTTTATCGCGAGCATCGCTGTTTCTGGACTTCTCTCGAAATCGCCGCATGTTTCTTTTTCGGGAATAGGTTCTGAACCGGGAACGCTCTCGGCGGTTGGAATTTTTGCCCTTACTCTAATTTTTGCGTTTTTGGTGATTGATTCGGAGAAGAAAACTTTCAGGACAATTCTGGCGCTCTTCGGATCCTTTCTGGTACTCGCAGTTTTTCAAATTTTCCAAACTTTATTGAAAATTCCCCTTTTGTCTTCCCTCGGCGGGGAGGCAACTTTCAACCTATTCGGATCGTGGAACGAACTCGGCATATTTTCCGGACTTATGGTTTTACTTTCTTCAATTTTTCTTGAATTTTTGCCGAAATCATATCTTAAATCAGCGCTATGGGTAATTTTGATTTTTTCGCTCGTTTTGACCGCGCTTGTTAATCTTGATCTTGTTTGGTGGACACTTTCCGGAATACTCATAATTCTTCTGGCATATCATTATTCCCAGCGGGTAGGCTCATCAAGTCTTTTTCGCGTAACTTT
Source organism: Candidatus Giovannonibacteria bacterium RIFCSPLOWO2_12_FULL_43_11c (assembly GCA_001780775.1). Classification (GTDB taxonomy): domain Bacteria; phylum Patescibacteriota; class Minisyncoccia; order JACPKW01; family UBA11713; genus 2-01-FULL-46-13. Next base: position 12,209 of record MFIO01000005.1, read on the forward strand.
CGCGGTATTGCTTATCTCGCTTGTTATGTTGTTCTCTAGCAAGCTCATAAGCGATATCGGGGAGCAACTTAAGATACAGTTCATTGAAGTTCGTCCTAATCTTGAGTTTACGCTCAAAACCGCGTCGGGCGCGCTATCGGAAAACGCGGCTTTCGGTTACGGCCCAAATGCCTTTGTTTACGCTTGGGCCAAACACAGACCAATGGATATACTATCCACCCCATTTTGGCAGACAAGATTTAACTCCGGGTATGGCTTTGTTCCAACTTTGCTTGTAACGGTTGGACTTGTTGGCGTGTTATCTCTTTTGGTTTTTCTTGCGTTCTTTCTTTACTACGGCTTTAAGGCTTTAATAAAATCATCGCCTTCTTCATCTTTCCTGATTCTGGCGACATTTGGAGGGGCGCTATACATGTGGGTTTTTGCGTTCCTTTATTCCGGAGGATTTGCCCTAATTTTTCCGACTTTCCTGCTAACCGGGTTATTTTTCGGGCTTGCCATGCAAAAGGGCGTTATGGACGAATTTGAAATATCTCTTTTTGAAAGATCTGGCGCTGGTTTTGTCGGAGCGCTTCTCTCGATACTTTTTATTGTTCTCGGCGCTTCCTGGTTTTCGATATTAGCTCAGAAATATTATGCCTCGATTCTATACGGCGAAGGGGTCAAATTAATGAGCACAGGCGATTTAGATAACGCGGGGAATATGTTTACAAGGGCAATTAAATTTGACAAGCGCGATATATACCTAAGAGGTTATACCGATCTAGGCGTACTTAAACTTCAAAAGATTGTAAATTCTTCCGTGGCAGATGACGAAAAAAGGATTCAATTTCAAAACATTCTAGCGGATACGATTAATCAGGCTCAAGAGGCGAGTAATATCAATTCGATAGATTTGTTGAATTGGATGAATTTAGGAAAAGTTTATGAAGCTGTGATACCTTTTCGGATTCAGGGGGTAATTGAGCGTGCCGAAAGCGCTTATGCCAAAGCGGTAGAGGCCGCCCCGACAAGTCCAGAGGCATATCTTGCTTCGGCCCGCGTTGAAATTCTTAAAAATGATTTGCCGAAAGCTAGGGAATTTTTAGATAAAGCCATAGATATAAAAAAAGATTACGCGGAG
>MFIO01000006.1 GCA_001780775.1 Candidatus Giovannonibacteria bacterium RIFCSPLOWO2_12_FULL_43_11c
GAAACACGCAGGACACCAATGTTTCCGGAGCATCAACAGATCTTCTTACATCCGTTACCAATGGAAGCTATGTGATTCAGGCATCATCAAATCCAACACCAACGCCAACACCCAGAACCGCAAAATCCCTCACAGAATCACAAATACAAGCAATCATTGGACTCCTTCGTTCATTCGGAGCTGATCAGGCGATTATCGATAACGTAAATAACTCATTGCGAGGCGGCACGCTTGCTCTGCCATCAGGCACCCCATCCCGCCTTACAGTACTCCTCCAATTCGGAATCCGTTCTGAACAGGTCACTCTCCTCCAGCAATACCTCTCCCGAAACCCTTCTATATATACAGGTCCAATCACTGGCTACTACGGATCCCTTACAACCGAAGCTGTCAAGAAGTTCCAGAAGAAATACAATATCGAGCAGACTGGAGTTGCCGGGCCTATCACGAGAGGGAAGTTGAATGAGCTTTATTCGAGATGATGATATAAAGGTATAATGTAACCATGGCTTACGATTTTATCGCAATCGGGGATACAGTCACCGATGCCTTTATACGAATAAAAGAAGCGTCGGTGCATTGCACGATCGACCGCGAGCGTTGCGAGATTTGCATGCGCTTTGCGGACAAGATTCCGTATGAGGATGTTTGGATAATTCCAGCGGTGGGCAACAGTGCAAACGCAGCTGTCGCGGCTTCACGCCTCGGTCTCAAGAGCGCTTTGGTTACGGACTTGGGAGGAGACTATTTCGGCGAGGAATGCTTTCAGGCGCTTAAAAAAGAGAAAATTGGAACAGAATTTATAAACATCCACCATAAGCAGAAAACGAATTACCACTATGTTCTTTGGTACGAGGACGACCGGACGATTTTAATCAAGCACGAAGAGTATGATTACAAATTACCCGATATCGGAGAGCCAAAATGGGTTTATCTTTCCTCCATGGCGGAAAATTCTTTGGAATTTCATGGCGAGATTGAAAAATATTTAAATTCACATCAAAACATAAAACTTGCCTTTCAGCCCGGGACGTTTCAGATGAAATTTGGCAAGGAAAAGCTTGCTGGGCTGTGTAAGAGAGCCGAACTTTTTATCTGTAATACCGAAGAGGCACGTAGAATCTTGAAAACTGATGAAGCAGACGTCAAAAAACTTATGCAGATGATAACGGAACTGGGGCCAAAAATAGTTGTCGTGACAGATGGTCCGAAAGGGGCTTATGCGCATAGTGGCGACGAATTTTGGTTTATGCTGCCGTATCCTGATCCAAAGCCGCCCCATGAACGAACCGGCGCTGGCGACGCATTTTCCTCGACCTTCGTCGTAGCGCTGGCCCTTGGAAAGAGCATCCAAGAAGCTTTGTCGTGGGCGCCGATAAATTCCATGTCTGTAGTTCAATATGTTGGCGCAAGGGAAGGACTTTTGACTCAAGCAAAAATAGAAGACTATTTGAAAAAAGCCCCAGCAGATTATAAGCCAAAGAAAATCTAATATGACGCTTAAAGAAATTTTGAACCAAGCGCGGGAAGAGGGATGGGCATTGCCGCATTTTAATATTTCGGACGCGGTGACTTTAGTTGGGATTTTGGAAGCCGCGAAAGAATTAAAGTCGCCGGTTATGATAGGAACATCAGAAGGAGAGAGGCGATTTATCGGAGCCAAGCAGGCAGTTTTGATGATTAAGGAATATCGCGAGGAATATAAGCTTCCGATCTTTCTAAACGCCGACCATCATAAATCCGTCGGTGTTGCCCAAGAGGCCCTCGACGCTGGATATGATTCAATTCATATAGATCTATCCGTGCATAATTTGGAAGAAAATATCTCTGGAACAAAAGAGATAGTTGCTTATGCAAAACTCAAAAATAATGATATTTCAGTTGAGGGAGAAGTTGGTTATTTAGTGACAGAATCTTCGAAAATATATAAAGAAGTAATCGAGATTCCAAAAGAGAGTTTGACGAAGCCGGAGGAGGCGGCGAGATTTGTCCAAGAAACCGGAGTGGATCGTTTTGCTCCTGCTGTTGGCAATTTGCACGGCATCGCGACCAATGTTAAAAAATTGGATATCGCAAGAATTGAATCTATACGTTCGTTGATTGGGAATACCGCAATGGTTCTTCATGGCGGATCGGGAACGCCAGACGACCAAATAAAAGCCGCGATTGGAGCAGGAATAAACAACATACATATAAATACGGAAATTCGAGTTGCTTACGCTTGGGCGCTTCGCACTTTTCTCGCAAATAGCCCGGAGGAGACTACGCCCTATAAAATCCTTGCTCCAGCCATTGAAGCCGTCAGAGCGAAATCAATGGAAAAAATTAATTTATTCGGATCAGTAGACCGCGCTTAACGCGGTAGACCGGATTTAGAATTAAAGTTATAATTCTCGCATGCCTAAAATTTTTATAACAAGAAAAATACCGGAGGCGGGGATAAAAAAGTTGACTGACGCGAAATACGATATCGATATAAATCCGGAGGATAAGGTTTTGTCTAAAGAGGAGCTTATTTCTTTTCTGAAAAAAGGGAATTATGACGGAGTTTTATCTCTGCTTACGGATAAAATCGATAAGGATGTTTTTGAGGCAGCAGGATCGCAGTGCAAAATCTTCGCGAATATGGCCGTGGGTTTCGATAATGTGGATGTGGTAGCCGCGAAAGAGAAAGGAATCATGATCACAAATACTCCAGGAGTTCTTACGGATACTGTCGCCGAGCATACTTTCGCCTTATTGTTGGCGATTGCGCATAGAATATCAGAAGGGGAAAGATTCGCTCGGGCCTGCAAGTATCACGGATGGGAACCGATGATGCTTTTGGGAACGGATGTTTCAAGAAAAACGCTCGGCATCGTTGGGCTCGGGCGTATAGGCTCTAGGGTTGCGCATCACGCCGCCCGTGGTTTCGAGATGAAAGTTTTATATTATGATGTGAAGCGCAATGAAGAGTTCGAGAAAGAATCCGGAGCTATTTTTTACCCCACGGTTGAAGAAGTTTTAAAAAATTCAGATTTCGTTTCTATACACGTACCCTTGATGCCGGCTACGAAGCACTTAATAAACGCGGAAAGTTTTAAAATGATGAAAAAAACCGCTTATCTGATTAATACCTCGCGTGGACCTATTGTGGACGAAAAAGCCCTCGCGGAAGCGCTTAAAAACGGAATTATAAAGGGCGCTGCGATTGATGTTTTCGAGAATGAGCCCTTAATCGAGCCCGGTTTGATCAATCTTGAAAATATAGTCATGACTCCCCATCTTGCCTCTGCTACGGAAGAAACCAGGAATAAAATGGCCGAACTTGCCGCGGATAATTTGATCGCCGTTTTCTCTGGCCAAAAACCGCAGAATCTTTTATCATAATCTTTCAATGCGCTATATTTTGATCGCAATTTTAGCGATTGTTTCTATTTTAGCTGGAAAAATTTATTTCAACCCGCCGGAGATTTATAATGCAGAAAAGTTATTCGAAGAAAAAAATCTAAAATTCGCATTCGTCGGTGATATAATGTTGGATCGCGATGTCGAGAAAAAAATTTTGAAGGAAGGGGCGGGGGATTTTCGTTTTCCCTTTTTGAATATCGCAGATAAACTTTCCGGCTATGATTTTTTATTTGGGAATCTCGAGGGGCCGGTTTCTGTTGACGAAGGAATAAATTCAGGATCTGCGATTTCTTTTCGCTTTGATCCGCGTGTCCTGGAAGGACTTGAATTTGCCGGATTTGACGCGTTATCGGTGGCGAATAATCATTCTGGCGACCGCGGAGGGAAAGTTTTTAGAGATACTCTTTTAAACCTCGAGAGTGCAGGGATAAAGGCTGTTGGAGCCAGTCTGGAGCCCGTAGTTTTCGATTTTGAAAGCTTGCGAGTGGAGATTGTCGGATTTGCAGATTTCCCGGGACCTGGTGCGCGCGCAACTGCGGCGAACATAGTTGAGGCGCTTGGGAAAGCGCGTAGCAAAGCAGATATTGTTATTGCGTCATTTCATTTCGGCGAAGAGTATCATCCCGAGCCGTCAGAACGCCAACGCGAATTGGCGCAATTGGCTGTTGATTCTGGAGCAGATTTAGTTATCGGTCATCATCCGCACGTTTCGCAATCGCTTGAGAAATATAAGGATGCATATATTGCTTATAGCCTTGGGAATTTCATTTTTGATCAGTATTTTTCGGAGGAGACCATGCGCGGCGCCCTTTTGGAAGTCGAGATTAAGGATGGGAAAATTTCGGGCGTCAAAACGCGCGAAATCAAGCTTAATTCAAACTATCAGCCCAGCCTTGTTGATTAGAATTAATATTTATGCTTAACTTATAGCCATGACTTCTATTAAAGCTGAAAAGAGGGAGATAGTCGGCAAAAAAGTGAAAAAATTGCGGGTAGGGGGGAAAATTCCTGCGGTAATGTATGGCGCGGGAGAAAAAGGACTTCTGCTTGAAATTTCAGGACATGATTTCGAAAAAGTTTTCAAACAAGCTGGCGAATCCAGCCTCGTTGAACTTGAAATTGGCCCAGAGAGAAAAAATGTTTTAATACACGACGTCGCTTACGACCCAATAAAAGATGTTCCGGTGCATGTTGATTTTCTGCAAGTGAGAATGGATAAACTTATCAAAGCGAAAGTGGAACTTTTATTCGAAGGAGATTCCCAAGCCATTAAGCAGGGCGGAATTTTAGTGAAAGTCCATCATGAATTGGAAATTGAAGCTTTGCCGGTAGATCTACCTCATCAGATAAAAATTGATCTATCAAAATTGAAAAATTTCGAAGATAAATTTACCGTCTCTGATCTGGACTTCCCGAAAGGCGTTAAGACGCACGCGGCAGGAGAAGAGGTTTTGGCTCTTATTAAATCCCCGAGAACCGAAGAAGAACTTAAGGCCGAAGAAGTAGCAGCCGCTCCCGGCATTGAATCAATTGAAGTTCTAACAAAGAAAGAGAAACCTATTGAGGAAGGAGAAGCGAAGGATGGTGCTGGTAAGGAGAAAGAATAATCTGCGTCTGCTATAATATAATATGAGGTTTTTTTGGCTAGCTTTATTGCTAATTCCAGTATTTTATGTTTCGGCTCAGGCAATTGATCCTTCTTTGGTTACAAATCGGAGAGCGCAATTGGAGGCAGAGCTCGCGGGCATCGAAAAAGAAATAGACGGGTATCAAGCCATTATTCAAGACAAGCAAAATCAAGCGCAGAGCTTGGAAAGAGATATCAGTTTGCTCGACGCGCAAATCAAGAAAGCGCAGCTTGAGATAAGAGCGAGAAATATCGCCATATCTAATATTCAAGGATCCATCGGAGAAAAAAATAAAACTATTTCAGCGCTTGACAATAAAATAGAGCGCGAAAAAGATTCTCTTTCCGAACTTTTAAGGGAGCTTTATCAGATCGACCAATTTTCCATGATTGAGATGCTTTTGGGATACGATAATCTGTCGGAATTTTTTGTTCAATCTGACTCTTTTGATGCGATACAAAAATCACTCCAGCAGTCATTTCAGGAAATAAAGGCAAACAAAAGTGAGGCCGAATTGGAAAAGAGCGATCTTGAAGACAGGAAAGAGCAAGAGCAACAATTGAAAACATTACAGGAACTCGAGAAGAAAAGCGTCGAAGACAAGGAGAGGGAGAAAAAAAGAATATTGGATCTGACTCGCGGGCAAGAGAAAGCATATAAAAAAGTTTTGGACGAGCGGGCTAAAAACGCAGCGGCAATAAGATCGCAACTCTTCTTGCTCAATGGTTCAAAAGCGATTCCATTTGAGAAAGCACTTCAATATGCGCTTCAGGTAGAAAAAGGGACAGGTGTTCGCCCCGCGTTTTTATTGGGAATTATAGCCGAAGAATCCAATTTGGGAGCGAATGTGGGAACTGGAAATTGGAATGTGGATCTGTCGCATTCAAGATGCGCCAAACAGAAGGATGCTTTTAAAGATATAACCTCACGACTTGGATTGAATCCGGACTCTATGCCTGTTTCAAAAAAGGCTTGGTATGGATATTGCGGGGGCGCTATGGGTCCGGCTCAATTTATTCCAACGACATGGCTTCTTTACGAAAGCGCAGTTTCTAAAATAACTGGACACAATCCTCCAAATCCATGGGACCCGCTTGATGCGTTTGTGGCATCGGGGCTGCTTTTGCGCGATAACGGCGCTGGTGCCCGAACTTATACCGCAGAATACAACGCGGCTTTAAAATATCTCGCAGGATCAAATTGGAAAAATCCCTCTTATCGATTCTACGGAGATGATGTCATGGGACTTGCTACAAAGTATCAAGAGCAAATTGATATAATTTCTAGAACAGCGCAAAGATGAAGTTTATTATTGTCAGGCATTGCGAGACGGACTGGAATAAAGAATGGCGCTTGCAGGGTCACGCAGACACTAGTTTGAATGAAAACGGCTGGATTCAGGCCGACGAACTTGCGGAGAAACTCAAAAATTTGAAAATTAAGAAAATAGTAAGCTCGGATTTAATGCGTTCGCGCGAGACCGCATCAGCAATCGAGAAGTATATAAATGTTCCCGTGATTTACGACGCGAGGCTTCGGGAATGCAACTTTGGTTCCCTCGAGGGGAAAAAGAAAGATAATGACAGAGGTTTATGGCACGGCTCATATCTTGATTACGATTTTACAAAATATGGAGGCGAGTCTCGCGACGCGGTTTTGAGGAGGCATTTGTCTATATTGGATGAGCTTTCGCAAAATGATTCGCCGGAGCCGACTCTTCTCATCGGTCACGGCACGGGTATAAACACTCTCCTCGCACACCTCAAAAAACCCCATATCCAAAGAGGGGAGTATGTGGAGATGGAATATTCGGTTTAAGTTTTCTGAAAAGCCTTTACTATTGCATCCATATTCCCATCCAAAATTGATTCGATGTTGTGGAAATTTTTTTTGATGCGGTGGTCTGTGATGCGGTCTTGTAGGAAGTTATAGGTCCGGATTTTCTCGGAACGGTCTGCGGTTCCGATCTGCTCTCTCCGTTCGCGCGAAAGCGTTTCAGATTCTTTACGCCGTTTTTCATCGAATAATTTCGCCAGCAAAATACTCATTGCCCGCTCGCGGTTTTTCATCTGCGACCGCTCTTCTCTAGAAGAAACAACCACTCCAGATGGCTTGTGCAAAATTCTAACCGCGCTTTCTACTTTATTGACGTTCTGTCCTCCGGGGCCTCCCGCGCGCGAAAATGTCACTTCCAGATCAGATTCGCGAATCTCAATTTCTTTTTTGGTTGGGACGGGCAATATAGCAACGGAAGCGGTTGATGTATGGATGCGTCCCGATTTTTCAGTCTTGGGAACGCGCTGGATCCGGTGCACGCCCGACTCCTGCTTTAATTTCTCCCAAATGCCCTTGCCGCTTAATTCCGCCACCATGTCGTCGAGGATTTTCCAATTCCAGCTCTGCTTGGACGAGTAAATTTGATACATTCTAAAAAGCTCATGCGCGAATATAGAGGCTTCATTGCCTCCTGCACCGGCCCGTATTTCGAGAATTATCGTTTCCATGTCACTTCCGTTTTTTGGCAGCACGTGTCTTAAACCGCTCAACCCTTCCTGCGGCGTCAATTAACTTGCCCTTTCCGGTAAAAAATGGGTGGCAGGCCGAACAAACTTCAATATCCAAGCTTTCTTTGGCCGATCCGACGATTATTGTATTTCCGCAGGCGCATTTCATTTTCGCTTTTGGGAAATATTTCGGATGTATACCAGCTTTCATATTGGACTATAATAGCAAAAACTATTTAAAAAGAAAAGGGGGCGGGGGTGTTGCATCTATGTCAATTTAATACTAAACTGATTCCCATATGGAAGAAGCAATCAATGAAGCTGAAAAATTAGATATCCCGAATAAAGATAGGGAATTGGAGGTTATGTTTCAGGCTGGTATCCAGTTTGGTTATTCGCGATCGCGCCGTCACCCAAGCATGTCCGACTTCATACACGGAGTCAAAAATAATATAGAAATTTTCGATTTGGAGAAGACTAAGGAAGCGTTGGAGGAGGCGGAAAATTTTTTAAGAAAAATCGGCGAAGCGAAGAGAAACGTTTTATGGGTTGGAACAAAGCCTTCCGCGAAAGCCTTGATCGAGAAGTACGCGAAAACCTTGTCGCATAGTTATGCGGCTGGAAGGTGGATTGGCGGGACTCTGACCAACGCCAAGATAATCCGCGACAGGATTAAATATTTTGAGGACCTTAAAAAAAAGAGCGAATCAAAAGAGCTCGAAAAATATACCAAGAAGGAAAAATTGAAGATAGCAAGAGAGATTAAAACGCTTGAGGAGAAATTTTCTGGGATCGAAAATCTCAAGAATGATGTCGGAACCATGATTATAGTGGATCCAAAAGAAGAAAAGACCGCTTTTTCCGAAGCGAGAAGGGTATCTCTTCCAGTAATCGCTATTTTGTCTTCTGATAACGATTTATCAAAAGTGGCGTATCCAATTCCCGGAAACGATTCAGCTTCTTCCAGCCTCGAGTATCTTTTGGGAAAATTGGCTAAGGCTTATCAAGAGGGGGTATCAAAATCAAATTTAAATTCAAATGTCTAATCTGTCAAAAGATCTAATCCAGGAGCTTCGCTCCAAAACTGGCGTTTCGGTGATGGTAATAAAGAAAGCGCTGGATAAGGCGGGCGGGGATATTAGAAAAGCGCTTGAATTTTTGAAGGACGAAGCTTCAATAGTCGCTTCTAAGAAATCAGATCGTGAGACTAAGGCGGGCATAATTCAAAGCTACCTCCATGGCGGCAGGATAGGAGTTTTGGTAAAATTAAGTTGCGAAACTGATTTTGTCGCGAAGAATGCGGAATTTCAGAATGTGGCGCGCGAGATTGCGATGCAGATAGCTTCTTCGGAGGCCGAGGATGTCCGGAGCCTTATGAAAGAGCAATATATACGGAATCCCTCCATGACGATTTCCCAATATCTCAAAGAAGCCATTGGGAAATTCGGGGAAAATATCGAGATCTCCGATTTTCATAAATTAGAACTCTAAAAATATGATAATCTATCCGTCCATCCTTGGGCTATCTTTAATCGGAATTTTTATCCTGACTCGCGGATATTTTCGCGAGGTGAAGTTAATTTCGGAAGTAGAGCTTAAATTAAGGCTCAAAGCTAATCAGTCCTTGAGAAGCAAGGCGTGGGAGAATTTAATTTTCCCAACGTACCTTAAAATTAAAAATAATTCCTTGCCAGTTTTTCTAAAATCTTCTGAGTATGTGATAAATCGAGCCAGGATTTTTGTTTCCAAGTTTGAAATAAAACTCAAGCGTCTCGCAGACACAATCCATGGGAAGGCGATAAATCTCGATATTTCACAGAAAACCGAGTATTGGCAAAATCTCAACGGAAATAGAAATGGCGATAAAGAGAAAACGGAAAAATAACGCAATTGCCACCTTAGCTCAGTTGGTAGAGCAACGCTTTTGTAAAGCGAAGGTCCCCAGTTCGAATCTGGGAGGTGGCTCCAGAATTAGACTTTCAGACAAAAGACCAACTTTTTGGTGGGACGCGCAAAGCGCGTCCCACTGATTTCCCCCCGCAGAATTCAGGATTTT
>MFIO01000007.1 GCA_001780775.1 Candidatus Giovannonibacteria bacterium RIFCSPLOWO2_12_FULL_43_11c
AGCCTGGGAAGATGAGGATTTGTTGTATATGACATATACGTCATTCTACTGCTAGGTGGTCACAAGCTATTGAACCATTACGATAGCTTGACACACGAACACTAATTCTGTATTATGTCATAAAGTTTATTTGACATAGCAAAACAGATATGAAAGGAGAAAGCAAATGAATGACATAATTTTTCAGCCACTTCCCGGAGAGTTCGCATTGATAACAGGAGGAGGCACGAGAACTGCAATTAAGCTATCTAGACCATGGCAGCCATCTCTGCCGCCTATCGCACCGGAGAAGTGCCCATTCTGCAAAGAGTCGCAGCTGGAGGAAATTTCCCTCCCAAACCTTCCAGCAGGATGGTGTCTACGTAGCGCTCTATACACGCCACACCGCCGGCATCGCCTCGTTATTCCCAAGAAGTGCTGGGATGCGGAGACGCTCCAGAAACTCGGCGGCTACGCTAGAATCAGCGAGGCGCTTGAAATCGTGCGCCTTGCGACTAAAGATGATCAGGTGGAGATGTCGACATTCATCCATGTCGGTTATAGCGCTGGACAGAATCTCGCCCACGCTCACTGGCATCTCATGGAGGTTCGGGTGCGAGAACCGCTCATGCTTGCCGGCTTTTCTCAGGAACTATTGGTTCTCCAAGGCGAGAAATTCAACATTTTCGCCCAAGGGGCACGCGCTGGCGAATGTCTCGTTGTGTCGCGAGAAAAGCAATTGAAGTTCAACGAAGACATGGCTAAGAAACTAGCCGATGTACTCGAGTGGATTGTTGCTCGAGGCAATGAAAAATTCCGCAGCACCGAGGGGCGACCACCAGAGTTCAGTATCTCAGTTCGCATTTCCGCGGACGGGTACTTCCGCTATGCGGACTATTGCCCAATTCTCAACGCATGGGGCGCAACGGAGTATGTGTTTGCTCATCTCGAAGGAAGTCCCATTACGCTTCCTTGGCCGCATGAACTGACAGCCGCCTATCTACGCGAATAGCGGCTCGGAAGCAGTTTTTTGTTCAATCAAGCCCGCCATATGTCTCACAACATCTGGCGGGCTTTTTTCTTAAAAATTTCAAAGAACAGCAGGTTGCAAGCCGTTCTTTTATGATTTATAATCTTTAAAATGATGAACGGTGACATGGAAAAAATCTTGGCGTGCCGATCATGTGGAAGTTCCGACCTCAAAAGCTTTTTTGACTTAGGCGAGCATCCTCTCGCGAATTCGCTCTTGAAAGATCCCAACGAAGCTGAGCAATTCTATCCACTGTCTCTCTCCTGGTGCGGGAACTGCGAGCTGGTTCAACTTAACGAAACAATTCGGCCAAGTATAATGTTTAGAAATTACCCTTGGGTTACCGGAACTTCGAAAACAGTAAGAGACTTCTCCCAAGTTTTTTCGGAACTTGCTCTCAAAAAATCAAAGAAAGACAATCCCTTTGTCCTTGAGGTGGCGAGCAATGATGGGACCTTTTTAATGCCTTTTATAAAAAAAGGCTGCCGTGTTCTTGGGGTTGATCCAGCAGAGAACATAGTGGAAATTGCCGTCAAGAACGGGGTTCCAACGCTCCCGGAATTTTTTAATGCCGAAATCTCAAAAAAAATTCTTGAAGAATACGGGCCAGCGGATATAGTCGTTGCGAGAAATGTTCTCTATCATTTGGCGAATTTGCAGGATGTTATGAATGGAATTGAGCACGTCTTAGCAGATGACGGAGTGTTGATAGTCGAATTTCATTATGCGGGGGAGATGTTAAAAGATCTACATTACGATTCTATATATCATGAACACGTTTGCTATTACACCCTGAAGACGTTCGAAGGATTGCTAAAGCGATTTGGATTATACGCTTTTGATCTAGATATAAGTCCTATCAATAGCGGAGGATTAATCGTGTACGTGAGTAAAATCAAAAGTGAAGAAAGTGAAGCTCTTAAGCTTTTGCACAAAAAAGAGGAAGTTCAGGGCGTTAATGAATTTAAAAATTGGGAAAAGTTCGCGAAGAGAGCTCTCGAGCATAAAGAAAAATTGCTTGAGATGCTAAAAGGCATAGAAAAAGGCAGCACTATCATAGGTTGGGGAGCTTCCACAAGAAGTTCCACGCTACTCAATTTTTGCGGTGTTGATTCTACATTTTTGCCAGCTATTATAGATATGAATCCATTGAGGCAAGGACTGTATACCGCAGGGACGCATATTTTGATCACGAGTGCCGAAGAAGGGATGGCTCGGAATCCAAATATAATTTTTATTCTTGCCTGGAATTTTGCCGATGAAATTTCGGGAATGCTCAAGGACACATATAATTTTAAAGGCAGCCGCATTATTCCGCTCCCTAATGAGCCGCGGATTATTAAATAACAAAAAATGCTTTTCAAAAAAACAAAACTGGAAGGTGTTTGGATCATCGAGCTTGAGCCGAATGCGGACACGCGGGGGTTTTTCGCGAGGACGTATGATAAAAAATTGTTTGAGGAGCACGGTATAGCTCGTGATTGGGTGGAGGAAAGCGAATCATTTTCCAAACACAAAGGAACAGTTCGCGGACTCCATTTTCAGTACCCGCCCCATTGGGAAGGAAAGCTTATGCGCATATCATCCGGTGAGGCATTTTTGGTTTGGGTTGATTTGCGAAAGAATTCTCTAACGTTTGGGCAGTGGGATTCCTTAGTGCTCACGCCCGAGAAACGCAGTATGATTTATACTCCGCGAGGGTTTGCGAACGGTCTTTGCACGCTAAGCGATAACTGCACCCTGCTGTATAAAATTGATAATCAATATCATCCGGAGAAGCAGGATACGGTGTTGTGGAATGATGTGGATTTGGGTATTGAGTGGCCGGTAAAAGAGGCGAAAGAATTGTCAGAGAGGGATACGAACGCAAAGAGTTTCAAAGAGTTTTTAAGCGCGTGCGGCGGACTTTCTGGATATGAATAAAAAAATAACACAAGCAGTTATTTTGGCTGGAGGGCGCGGGGAGCGCCTGCGGCCGTTCACTGATAATTTGCCGAAGCAGATGGTTAGTGTAAATGGCAGGCCATTTCTTGAATATCTCCTGGCCTCACTCAAAAAAAGTGGCATAGAGGAAGCAGTATTGCTCGTAGGTTATCTGAAGGAGAAAATAATAGAACATTTCGGAAACGGAGAGCGTTTTAACCTCCGCATTAAATATAGCATCGGCGTTGTCGAAGATGACACCGGTACTCGCTTGAGAAACGCGAAAGATCTTCTCGCTCCGGAGTTTCTTTTGCTCTACGGCGATGTTTATTGGCCAGCACTTGACTTGAAAAAAATGAATGATTTTTATTACTCCGTCGGAAAATTGGGGCTTGCTATAGTTTGCGATAAAGGCGAAAACAACCCAAATTTCGAGGTAAATGATAAAAATGACGTTTTAAGTTATATTTATGGCCGCGAAGCTAATGACAACAAATTTAATTGGACAGAAGTCGGCTACTTTATTCTGAATAAGAAAATAACTGATTTTATGCCAGCGGGTATTAACTTTAATTTTAATAAAGTAACTCTTCCAGATCTTGTAAAAAGAGACCAGTTAGTGGCGTGGAAAACGACTCAAGCTCCGGAGACCATTACGACACCGGAACACTTATCTGATTTTGCGAATAAAATGAAGAGTCTCGGACTTTAATTTTTTCAATGCGAGTAGGGTGGCCGCCATAGAACAGTCATCCACAATGCCAAGTTTCATAAGCGCGAGCCAGTGGTCGATATGAATTAGGAATCTTGCGGCAAACTCTGATTTTTCTAGTCTTTGTTTTTTTACTTTGAGGGGCAGTGCGGGCATTCCTAAGAAAAAGAAGTTTTTTCTGGTTGAGACTCTCGCATCTATGGGAACACCGCCGGAATTCAAAGGTATAAGCTTTTTAAGCGTTATGCCGATCTCCTCTCTGAACTCTCTTTTTGCGGCCACTTTCGGATTCGCATCAGTCGGTTCTATTAGTCCAGCTGGTAAGTTGAGCACAACCTTCTCGCTTCCATGCCGAAATTCCGCGCAGATCGGTAGTAAATTTCCTGGTAATAAAGCAAAGATCAGCACGCCACTTTTGTGAGCACTGCGAAAGCCAGTGAATGTATTTCCATTCGGGTCTCTGAATTTTACAACTTCTGTTTTTGGCGCGAATCTTAATTCTTTCTTTTCATCCTGTGTGAGTTCGTTTTTTAAATATTCTTCGAAAGATATCGTTTTTGTAAGTTTGCGGAAGCTGGCCACTTTTCGTGCCCGCATCAAGCCGGAAAAGTTTTGAAGATTCATCACCGGCAATCCATATATTTTTTTTAGGGCGCCCATGGACAGATCATAAAATGTTTAATATACTGAGGTCAACTATTTTTTATTATGAAAGAGCAAATTTCATCCATTCTCGTTACCGGCGGTGCCGGCTACATCGGTTCTATTCTTGTTCCTGAGCTTTTGCGCGCCGGGTATGAGGTTACAGTTATCGATAATTTTCTTTATAACCAGGCATCGCTTTTGGATGTGTGCAACTTTAAAACCCTTACGGTTGTGCGAGGCGATGCCCGCAGTGAAAATCTCATAAAAAAACATATTTTGGGCAAAGATTTCATTATTCCTTTGGCTTGTCTTGTTGGCGCGCCTTTATGTGATAAGGATCCAGTTAACGCTCGAACTACAAACTTGGAAGCAGTGGAGCTTTTGTTAAAACTTCGAAAGCCCGGACAGAAGATAATTTTTCCAAACACAAACAGCGGTTATGGAACGGGTCATGGTGTGTCATTTTGCACGGAGGAATCTACACTGAATCCCGTCTCGCTGTATGGGCAACTTAAGGTGGAAGCGGAAAAGAGGCTTCTCGATGCGGGGGATGCAATTACACTGCGCCTTGCCACTGTCTGCGGCATTAGCCCGCGTATGCGCTTAGACCTTCTTGTGAACGATTTCGTTTACCGGGCCGTAAACGACAGATTCATCGTTATTTTTGAGGCTAATTTCAAGAGAAATTATATTCACATTCGAGATGTTGCGCGAGCTTTTATGCACGCGATGGCAAATTTCGAGATTATGAAAAACAGTGCTTTTAACGTAGGCCTTTCCGATGCAAACCTAAGCAAGCTCGAACTTTGCGAAGAAATTAAGCGCCAGCTTCCTGATTTTGTGTTTATGGAGGCTTCGGTAGGAGAAGATCCAGATAAGCGAAACTATATTATTTCAAATGAAAAAATCGAACGAACAGGATTCAAGCCCATCGTTTCAATACAGGATGCTATTCGCGAATTGATTAACGGATATCAAATTATAAAGAGGAATACGTACTCGAATATTTAATGATTTTTACCAAAACGCCCTTCAGAATATCCTTTTTTGGTGGGGGAACTGATTATCCTGCCTGGTACGAGAAGAACGGGGGAGCAGTGCTTAGCACGACCATAGACAAGTATTGTTATATTATGACTCGGTATTTGCCCCCATTTTTTGATTTTAAATATCGTATTCGTTATACAGAGCGGGAGGAAGTGAAAAACATTGACGATATAAAACATCCGAAAGTGAGAGAATGTTTGAAATTTTTCAATTTAGATAATGGCATCGAGATGGTTCATTCGAGCGATATTCCCGCCATGTCGGGCATGGGTTCAAGCTCCGCCTTTACTGTTGGATTTCTGAACGCTCTCTACACTATTCAAAGCCTGCCGGCTTCGAAAATGCAGCTGGCACTTGATGCAATCAAAATGGAGCAAGAAATCACCAAGGAAAATGTTGGATCGCAGGATCAGGTTGCGGCAGCATTTGGCGGGTTTAATAAAATCGAGTTTGGCGGACCGGAAAAAATACGTGTAATGCCAATCAGCGTCGATCCGGCTACGATTGCGGCACTTCAAGATCGGCTCATGATTTTTTTTACTGGTTATTCGAGGAATGCGTCAGAGATTGCGGCTGACCAGATTAGGAATATCGGTACGAAGGAGAGTGAATTGCGGGCAATGGGCGCCATGGTTCCCGAAGCGGTAAAGATATTAAGCGGCGGCCCAGCGCGGCTCCACGAATTTGGCAAGCTCCTTGATGAGTCATGGAAATTGAAGCGCGGCTTATCGCCCCTTATCAGCAATGAACACACCGATGATATGTATAATGCTGCGCGCGATGCAGGCGCACTCGGGGGAAAACTCCTGGGTGCTGGCGGTGGCGGGTTTATGTTGGTATTTGCGGAGCCCGAAAATCACGCCACGATAGAAGAAAAACTGGGGAAATTTCTCCGCGTGCCGTTTCATTTTGAAAACGCGGGCAGCCAGGTCATTTTTAAAGCCGATAATGAAGCAGTACTTGCATAAGAAAACCACATTTTCAGGTATCGATGTAATCATCTTAGCCGGTGGATTGGGCACGAGATTGCGGCCTATAATTTCCGATAGGCCAAAAGTGCTCGCGGAGGTCGGGGGTCGCCCGTTTCTAGATATGGTGATCGAAGATCTTTTTGAGATGGGATTCGGGCGAATAATTCTCTCCGTAGGCCATTTAAAAGACCAAATTAAAAACCATTATGCCGAGAAGGGGATTCTTTTTGCGGAGGAAGAAAACCCAATGGGTACAGGCGGCGGAGTAAAAAATGCGGAGTCGCTTGTGCAAAGTGACCATCTCTTGGTCATAAATGGAGATTCCTGGATAGTTGGCGGAGCCGACTTAAGTACATTTCACGATTTTCACGAGGAAAAAAATTCCTTAGTTACCGTTGCGCTTTCCCGTCCGCGGAGTGAGAAAGATTACGGGGCGATATTTTTAGATGAAAACAACAAAATTGTAAAGTTTACTGAAAAAAACGGTGGTGGGAAGGGCCATTTTTTAAGCGCGGGCATATATCTTATGAAAAAAAATGTTTTTTCGCGCATGCCAAACGGCCCGTTTTCGCTCGAGGTTGATTTTTTCCCCAGTTTGATCGGAGACCCGTTTTACGGGTTTATGATAGGCGGAGAAGTTATAGATATCGGAACGCCAGAACGCTATTTATCGGCACAAAAAATTTTCAAAAAAGATTATTTAGGCCCGGCATAGTTGGGATCGCCATGATCACCCGCGCCCATGCCCATGTCTTCATGGACGATAGGATTCTTGCAATCGTCCCATTTTTTGGTCAAAAAGCTGACTATGGTGCAATCCGTAATTGCATAAACGACGTGTGGCGCGCCTTTGGGGATGTATATGCAATCTCCTTTTCCCATATATATAAATTCTTCTTTTTTGCCATTTTCTGACTTGGTGACCACTACTCCGTTCCCCGAAGTCATTAAATAGTATTCATCAAATTCCGGATGGTAATGGTTACCACGAATCTTGCCACTAGTGATATACACGAAATTGAATTCAACTATCGGTTTTTTGGGGTAGAAGGTAAAAATACCTCCCCTGCCGTCTCTGACCGTCGTAAGATTACAAGATGGGTCTATTTTTTCAATCTTCATAGTATGGATTATTATAACTTTTTTCACAGTTCGCGCAAATATACAATGCGTTTTTCTTTATGCGAAATTCTTCCGGCTTCGAGAATACGCGCCTGCGCTAGCAAATCACCCTCATAGTCTTTCGTGCTTGCACTACCATTCAATATCTCTGCGCAAAAATCATCTATCATTAATTTGAAATGGTTGGCGGGTTTTATTATTATTTCGGTCGTTTTGTCATCGGCTTCGATATAGATTTTTGTGTCCATGTCTTTCGGAACGGCATATGCTCGGGTGGCCTTTATATAAGCCTTGCTTCCAAGCACGCTATACGTGGATTGAAAGTAGCTTCCGATCGCCGTGGATATGAAGGCGGATTTTCCCTCGGGAAATTCCAACAGCATATCTGATTTCGTGTCGATGTTTTTTTGAAGATTCATTTTCAAATGACAGACAACGCTCAACGGCTCCTCTCCAAAGATCATCCGGCTTGCCGAGATTGGATAGGGAGCCGCATCATTGTAATAACCGCCACCGAGAGCACTATTTAAAATATTGTTATTCTTGTCCGGCATCGGGACGGCAAGGCAGCCATCGAATTTAAGCAATTTCCCAAGGACACCCCTTTTTATTAACTCTTTTATCTTTGCGTGTTGCGGGTGGTAGCGAAACATCAATCCTTCCATCAACCTCACTTTATTTTTTTTCGCCGCCGCTATCATTTTTTTTGCGGACGCCAAAGTAGTGGCGGCAGGTTTCTCGCAAAGAACATGTTTCTTTGCTTTCGCGGCTTTTATTGCCCACTCCTCGTGTAGGGCGATAGGCAGCGATATATAGACGGCATCGATATTCTTATTGCCTAAAACATCCTCGTAGCTTCCATAGGAATTGCAGTGGAATTCCTTTGCAAAAGCGATGGCTTTTACCTTCGAGCGGCTTCCTATCATTGCAAGTCGGGCGAGATTCGAATCAAGTATCGCGGGAAGCACCGATTTTCTGGCAATTCGCGAGCATCCAATTACTCCAAATCTTATATATTTTTTGTTTTTAGTGCCCATGAAAGATTAGGTAGATATTTCTCATAATTGTAGCACAAAACATGCTATTGACTTATTTTTACCCCTATGTTACAATGTATAAAATTGTTTTTTGGATAAATCCTTAAACCATGGAGGTGATGAATGGAAGCAAAAGCTCGGGTTTTTTGCCCGACGTTGGAAGAGGTGCGGGCGATCGACGCGAGAGCTCTAAGCGATGTTCAGCCGCATACAGCAGATCTGATCTACATTCATGGCCACGTGATATGTAATCAGTATGTCGTTCACAAAATGGGCGCGGAGCTTGCGGCAAGATATCCTGATGCCTGGTTGGGTATCGTCGGCATTGATGTGGATGATCCTGAGCTCCCGGGATATACTCGCGAGCTCGAAAATATGATCAAGCTTGGCGTTGACAAAAATAGGATCGTCGGACTCGTGGCTAAAACAAAGATCCCGCCTTCAACGGATTGGGAAAGTTACGCCATTGTGCAGAATGCGAAAAAGCTCGAGTACGAGAATGTGGTAATTGTGTCGGCCGCATTTCATCAAGTAAGAGCTTTGCTTTCCGACGTCTCGGCTGTTTTAAAGACTGCGAGCAAATTACGGATTTTCAGCGCCGTGGCGCGGACCGACAGCTGGACCGAGAGGCGCCGCAATTTGCAAAACACTCCACCCGCCTCATGGCTAGAGGAGCTCAATAGTACCGAATGGGAAAAACTCAAGAGGTACTACGAGAAGGGCGATCACTGCTCATTCGCGGAGGTGCTCGAGTACCTCAATCTGCGTGATAGACACAGTTGATGCATCGCGCTACTCCATGCGAACTAAAGGGCGTCGGGAAACCGATGCCCTTTCTTTTTTGTTGTAGAAATTATATAAAACATTATGCCAAGAAAAATTATTTTTTTGGATCGCGACGGGACAATTAACGAGCGCCCCGAAAAGACCAGGTATGTCACAAAGTGGGAGGATTTTAAATTTTTGCCAGGCGCTATCGAGGCGATGAAAATGCTTTATAATTCCGGCTATGAAATATATTTGATTACAAACCAAGCCGGCGTAGGAAGGGGATTTATGTCGCTCGAGGACCTGGAAAAAATCCACCTAAACCTTAAAAACGAACTTTCCAAATCCAGTGTTGTAATAAGAGGCGTATATTTTTGTCCGCATGGCTGGAATGACGGATGCGTATGCAGAAAACCTAACATAGGGCTTTTCCTTCAAGCTGCGCGTGAAAACAGTTTTGATTTATCTAAAGCCGTATTTATCGGTGATGACGAGCGTGATTTGCAGGCGGGGCAAAACGCGGGTATAATGACTTATTTAATCGATCATGAAAATAATCTTTTTGACATTGCATGCAAATTGACGAATCAGTTTCCAGATACCTTGTAAGACGCATTGAGGAGCTTGGTGTTGGTTTCGTTCCGTTCATTACCGGCGGGGCAATTATGAAAATTGTGGACGAGATTGGCCAAAGCAAAAAAATAGCGTGGATATCTCCGAATCATGAGCAGGCATTGTCTATGATGGTGGATGCCTATGCTAGACTTACAGGCTTTGGAGTTGGGGTGGTTACCTCTGGTCCTGGAGGGACAAACTTAATTACCGGTATAGCTTGCGCGTATTATGATTCTGTCCCGTGCCTTTTTATTACAGGACAAGTTGGAATGTTTCACGTTAAAGGAAAAAGAAGTGTACGTCAGAGAGGCTTTCAGGAAACCGACATTTTTAATCTGGTCAAACCGATAACTAAATATTCGGTTCTTCTGGAGAATCCTGAAGACGTGCGGTATGAATTTGAAAAAGCCGTTTATTTGGCCAAATCCGGAAGGCCGGGCCCGGTTTTGATTGATGTGCCGTATAATGTCCAGCGGGAAAAAATTAATCCAGACAAGCTTCGGAGGTTCAGTCCTCCAGAAAAAGAGACTCCGAGCAATTTAGATAAAATAGTCTCGGAAGTTTTATACGAATTGAAAAAAGCGAAAAAGCCGTTGATTCTCGCGGGGGGAGGTGTGAAGACATCTTTCCAGGATGAAAATTTACGAAAACTTACAGCTAAATTGAATATCCCGATTGCAACAACATGGTCTGCGACAGATATCTTCCCTCCGAGTTACCGTTTATATCTCGGTAATGTCGGACGAGGCGGAAATCACTCCGCAGTAAAGGCGATCCAGGAAAGTGATTTGATTTTGGGCCTGGGTACAAGGTTTACGACCAAAGTGATAATAGATGAGAAAAAATTTGCGAAAGGCACAAAAATTATTTCTGTGGACGCGGATGATGGCGAAATGAACGAAAGCCTAGTCAATATTTCCAAAAAAATTAATATAGATTTAAAGGATTTCCTGCCAGCTTTGCTGAAGAAAGCGGAGAAACTCTCAGTAAAATCTTGGCTTGATGAGACGGCTTTGATGAAAAAGAACTTCAAAATAGATGCGACAAGACAATATAGTCAGAAATATCTGAGCCCATATGAACTGATAAATACTTTATCAGACTTGTTACCGGATGACGCAGTGATAATTCCAGACTGCGGCTGCAACCTTATTTGGACTGTTCAGGCGTACAAAGCTAAGGTGGGGCAGAGTTTTTTCTCTGCTTGGGGACATTCTCCAATGGGGTATTCGTTTGCAGCATCGATAGGAGCCTGGTTTGCTAGAAAAAAATCACCGATAATAGCAATTATAGGAGACGGAGGGATGCAGATGAATATTCAGGAATTGCAAACGGCCGTATTAAATAAAATTCCAGTTAAAGTTTTTGTCCTTAATAACCGTTCTTATGGCAATACGAAATTCGCGGCCCGGGATCAATTTGAGGGAAGATCTTTCGGAAACGAAATTGGCTGGGGGTACGAACCGCCGGATTATAAAAAAATAGCGCACGCATACGGCATCAAATACATGCAGATCAAGAATAATAAAGGGTTAAAAGATAAACTTAAAGCGATATTAAAAAGCCGCGGGCCGATTTTGGCGGATTTCAATATTGATCCGGAACAGTACATTTTCGAAAATACTCTCTAGGCATGAAACGCTTTTCTTTTGCAGGGCAAAATGTATCTGGGCAGCCAATGTTTGCCTTTTTGGACAGGATGAAAGAAGCAGAGAGGGCGGGCAGAAAAATTATACATTTCGAAATAGGGGATTTGAACATGCAAATTCCGCAAGAGGCCGCATCGGCCTTAAAAAATTCAATTGATAAGGGCGAACACCGCTATACAGAATCGAAAGGACTTTGGGATTTCAGAAAAAAAATTGCTGAACATTTTTCAGAGAATTATGGATTTGAAGCTTCAATAGACCAAATTTTGGTCGCGCCGGCCAATTCCATGATAGATTTTATGATTAGATCAGTTGCAGACCATGGAGACGAAGTAATATGCCCGGATCCAGGATTTCCTACCTATTATTCTGTTATGAAATATTCCGGCGTTGTGCCGGTTCCGTACCCGCTTTTAGAAGAGAACGGGTTTCAGATTAATCCCAAAGATATTGAAAAGCGGATTACAGAGAAAACCAGGCTGATAATTTTGAATTCGCCGTCAAATCCGACTGGGGCGATAATGGATGAAAATGTCGTCAGAAAAGTTGCCGAGATTGCCAGGGAAAATGATATCTATGTTTTTAGTGATGAAGTTTATGGCCCTTTAGCGTATACTAAGAAACATTTTTCGCCGAGTTTTCTTGATCAATGCCGAGAGCAGACAGTCATATTGGGAAGCCTTTCGAAAGTTTACGGAATGTCCGGTTGGCGCTTGGGCTATGCCATCGGCCCTACGGAAGTAATTAAGAAAATGGGGTTGATGATGGAAACTATTTTTTCCTGCCTGCCGATTTTTACACAGCGTGGTGGGATAGCGGCAATAAACGTAAGCGAACGGATAATTTCAGAAAGAAAAAAAGAGCTTCAGGAAAGAATGAAAATATTAATTGGTGGACTTAATTCGTTTCCAGGCGTGAAATGCAGATATCCAGAAGGAGCTTTTTACGCGTTTCCAAATATAGAAGGCACTGGAATGAGCGGCACAGAATTCAGGGATTACCTTTTTGATAAAGCTGATATCGGCGTTTTGGAAGGAGAGGCTTTTGGCGTGCGCGGGAAGGGACATGCTCGCATGGCATTTGGCGCATCAACGCAGGAACAAATCATGGAAGCAATAGACAGGATGAAAAAAATTTTATGAAAATAGAAACCGTATTAAAGAATAGAGATTGCCCTGTTTGCGGTGCAAAGTACGGTAAGGCAAAGTTTAGAGAGCTTTTCAAGCAGAGATATGAGGTGATGTCACGCGATTATTATATTTCCGAATGTCTCAATTGCGGGTTTATTCATCAGAATCCTTCCTGGAGTGAAAGTTTTTATGACGAGTTATATTCAAATCTTATCTACGATCCTACTGGCCACAAATTTTATCCTGCCCAGCAGGAAAGATATCGCCTGGTATTGGAGAGAATTTCTGAGTTGGCAAACAAATTTGAGGAAAAGCACATCAAAATATTAGACTATGGATGCTATGATGGATCATTTATAGAATGGGCTGAAAAAAATTTTTTATTACCAAAAAATATCGATTTTTACGGTTATGATATTTACCTCAAAGGTATTCCAATTGGAACAAAATTTTATAACTCTCTTGATAAATTGAAAAAGGATCACCCAGAGTTCGATATTATTGTTTTTAATCACGTCATCGAACATATTTTTTATCCGAGCCGTCTACTTTCTAATGTCCGCGAGACATTCTTAAAAAACGGTGGGTATATGGTTATAGAACTGCCCGACATTTCTTTTATTCGCGAGAATGATTTCTCGCCATTTCATGTACAGCATTTAAATTATTTCAGTCCAAAAACAATGTCCTGGTTACTCGAGAGGAGTAGTTTGGCTACTTATTCGATAACAACTTTTAAAAATTACGACATAGCGCGCGATCCCCATATGCCAACACTCTTAGCTGTTGCAAAAAAAGATTCGCGGTTTCTTTCTGACGGAGAAAAATTGAGGAGAGAAGTGTTGCAAATTCGAGACTTCCATAGAAAGAGAATTCAAGCTCGCACAGATTCGAAAACGAAAATAGGAATAGTTGGATGTGGCGATGCACTTTATCCAGTACGCGAATTACTTGGCGACCTTAAGATTTCGGCGGTTTTTGACAATAATTCAAAGCTTTGGGGCAAAGAAGTTTTCGGAATAAGAATACAGTCTGTCGAAGAAATCGGGAGAAGTAATCTGGATCTGGTCATTATCGCAACGATCCTTAAGTACAATACAGATCAAATCAAAAAGCAAATAGTTCCATCAATTCCCGAAGATAAAATATTTACTCTTTTTGATTGAATATGGAGAATGAAAAATTAATATCGGTTGGAATGCCTGTCTATAATTCGCTAAGAAATGATGAGTCATTTCTTAGGCGATCGCTCGAGTCTATTCTCACACAAACTTATAAGAATCTTGAGGTAATAATTTCTGATAACGCTTCCCAGGATAAGACTGGCGATATTTTGAAAAAATATGCGTTGATTGACAGCAGAATTAAATATTTTAGGCAGGAAAATAATGTTGGGGCAGTTAAAAATTTCAGTTTTGTTATAAACGAGGCCAAAGGAGAATATTTTATGCTGGCATCGGACGATGATTTTTGGGAGAGAGATTTCATTAAAAAACTTTCCGAAGTTCTTGACGCAAACTCTTCGTATAGCGTTGCCATGAGTCATTATTATTCTTTTAGTAAGACCGATCTTAACGATAAGGAGCTTCGGACGCATGATTACACCCATATGTCATACATAGAGAATTATAGAAAGACTATTCTAGGAAAGACAAACCCAATTTTTATGTATGGACTTTACCGCACGCTATATTTTAAAAAATTATATGCGAGGCTTATGCCGAACTGTAGAGAAGAGACCGTAATATTAATGTGCGAATCAGCTTTAGCCACACGCTGGTATTCGTATCCGGAGCCTCTATATTGGCGCTATAGGAACCCACTCCCGAATGCTGTGAGGCATGCTGGCGACCCGGCTATCGAAAACTATTCTACTAAGTACACCTATACCAAATATTTCTTAACCCTTCTTTTCTGGCCGTTGAGTTCAAGAGTTATACCTTTTTCTCGCAAATTTTTAATTTTTGGGCCATGGTTTGAGAGAGCGTGGTATGCAAAAAGAAAGATCTTCAATGAAATCTTGGGTACTTTCAGTTTTTTCTATAAATAAACGCGCCCTGCGCGGACCAGCGCTCGCTCTTTGGAAAAATAGCCGGTATCTTCTTGCCCAAGATTTTTATATTTTTGCGCTTTTGGAAAAAACTGAATTCTGGAGCGAATCCGGAAAGAGCGTTATTTAAAATATTTTTTGGCAAGAATGAGATATGCGCCGTAGGCCCGCTTTTATTTTTGTGATTATGATAGCCCTCCACGAGCCCCGTTCGAAGAAATCGAAGGCGGGAAATCCAGTTCCAGCCGATATACATTGTTAGAAATAATTTGCCTCCGGGTTTGAGTGCTTTCCCGCACTCCCGGATAAAGTGATGAGGATTTTCAAGATGTTCTATCAAATTTGTCGCGAAAATAATATCCAAATTTTCGGAAGGGATCTTATCTACATTCAGATCCGCTTTAAAAAAAGGCAGTCCCATAATTTCGGGGTGAGATCTTTGATCTTCAATGTCGGATAAAATAATATTCCTAAATCCCTTTTCCTGTAGTTTTGCGGCCAAAATGCCCGACCCGCAGCCGAGATCCAAAAGTTTAGAATTTTTATCAACACAGTCGAGCCATTTTCCCAATTCGGGATACGAAAGCCACCAATAGCCTTTGTGCAAATTATATGTGCCCATGCTATATTAGTATACATTAAAATAAAAATGACAAAAACAATTTTCATCACAAGTTTCGAGGGGGTTGAGACAAAAAATGTGCTCCGTACGTCTATTTTCTCGACGCTTTTATCGCGCCAAGATATTCGGATCGTGATTTTTACCAAAGACCAGGCGCGGGCAGATTATCACAAAAGAGAATTCGGCGATACGCGGATTTCGTATGAAGTAGCCGAATCTTTTCCAATTAAAGGGATTGACCGCTTTTTCCAATGGCTAAAATTCGCGATGCTCAATACCGAGACCACGCGGCTCCGACGTAAAATGGTCTTTGAGATTAATCGGAATGTTTTGCAGTACTACATAGGGCTTTCTATAAGCTGGCTTTTGGCGAGAAAAAGGTTAATAAAATTGGCGCGCTTTTTGGATTTGCGGCTTGTTAAAGTAAATAAGTATGATAAATATTTTGAAAAGTATAAACCCAATTTGGTTTTCCTCGCCAACATTTTCTACGAGCCGGAGATCCATTTTTTACGGTCGGCGAAAAAATTCGGGGTGTGCTCGATCGGATTCATAAATTCCTGGGACAAAGTTACGGGGCGCTGCGTCCTGCGATTGCTCGCAGACAAATTTGTCGTTTTCAACGATACAGTTAAAGAGGAATTTATATCTGTCAACCACATTCCAGAGAAAGATATTTTTGTCGGCGGAGTTCCGCAATACGATCTATACTTCGAAAAAGATTTTGAGTCGCGCGATGAATTTTTCAGAAAAATAAAAGCGGACCCTGCCAAAAAATTAATCGTATATGCTCCAATGGGCTCGACGTATTCCAATTCCGATTGGGATATCATAGACCTTCTTTGGAAGTTTAAAACGGATAAAAAATTGGATCAAGATCCGGAATTATTCGCGCGCTTTCCTCCAAACGACCCCTTGAACCAAGAAGAAATAAAGAAACGCCCCTGGCTCAAATACGAACAGCCGGGAATAATGTTTTCCGAAGAACGTGGGATTGACTGGGATTTAAATTTTGATGACCTTCGTCATTTGAAAAATACGCTTTACCATATGTCGTTAATCGTATGCTATGCTTCTTCAATTAGCGTGGACGCGGCTATTTTCGATAAGCCCGTCATAAATATAAATTTTGAAATTCGTCCGAATGAATTGATGGTGAAGTCCCCAACGCAGTTTTATCGAATGACTCATTATAAAAAAGCGCTCGAAACCGGCGGAATAAAGATGGCCGAGAGCTCGGAGAAACTACTTGAATGGATTAACCGTTATATTAATAACCCGGAGGTGGATCGCGAAGGGAGAGGAAGATTAGTTCGCGAACAATGCCAATTTACGGACGGAAAATCCGGCGAGAGGATAGGAAACTTTATTTTAGAAAATATTAAGAATGAGAAAAAATAAAATTAAAATTTGCTTCCCGATAACGAGCCGTATTCATTATGCGCGGCAAAAGCATCTTCTGGAGCTTTTGAAAAAAAATCCTAAAATCGACTTGCAGTTGATTGTGGCGGGGTCGATACTTCTAGAGAAATACGGGGAAAAATTTTTGCCCGCAATGCGCGATAACGGATTTGAAATTCACGATGCGTTGTATAACGTAATCGAGGGAGGAAATCATATCACTATGGCAAGAACCGCTGGGCTTACTGCGCTTGAATTCGCGAACTCTCTCCATAAATTAAATCCGGACGTCGTCTTGATACGCGGAGATCGCTTTGAGATGTTGCCGATCGCGATGGTCTCAGCGTATTTGAACAAACCAATTGCTCACATCGAAGGCGGCGATTTATCCGGGACCATCGATGAATCTGTGCGCCACGCCATTTCAAAACTCGCGCACATCCATTTTGCGACCAATGAGGACTCGAGAAAACGCTTGATAAAAATGGGAGAGGATCCGAAGTTCGTTTTTAATGTTGGTTCTCCCGATGTCGAGATGGCGGCTAAGATTAATAAAAAAATAGATCCCGAAGTACTCCATAAAATCGGAGTTGGCTACGATTTGGATATAAAGAAACCATTTATGATGACGATGTTGCATCCAGTGACGACAGAAGGCGATAACCGGGCGCATATGGAGACAGCTTTGAAGGCAGTGGACAGTATTAATATGCAGACGGTCTGGTTTTGGCCGAATAGCGATGCCGGCACCGCGGAGATGGCGAAAGCGATTCGTGTGTACCGCGAGCTCGGGGTTTTAAAAAATAATAAAATTCACTTTGTAACTGACTTGCTCCCGGAAGATTTTATAGCTCTTCTCAAGCAAACCAAGATAATGATCGGTAATTCCTCGACGGGAATTAAAGAATGCTCATATTTAGGTGTTCCTGTGGTTAACATAGGCACGCGTCAGCAAGGAAGGCTTCGCGGTCCAAGTGTTATGGATGTCGGGTATGATAAAGGAGCGATAGAAAAAGCTATCCGGAAGCAATTGGCTCACGGAATGTATAAATCTTCGGGACTATATTTCAAACCGAATACCTCAAAGCAAATTGTTGATATTTTGACTAAAATCAGCGTCCCCGCGCAGAAAAAATTCTACGAAATCAAGGAAGCGTAGCACCCCTTGATTTTTTTGGCCATATATTCTAAGCTATATCTGAAATCCGCACATAGAGAACTTAATAAATGGCTGAGGGATAAGCCCTCCAAAAACAAATCCAAAAGGAGGATAAGCAGATGATTGAACTCAAAAGCAAGAGTCCTGAAGAGCTGGCAGCGGAAATCGTTCTGTTGCCGGATGGACACAGTTTCGCTTTGAAGTCCGAGAAGGAGTTGGCAGGACTTCTCACGGTGGTAAGGGATCCGCTGAGGTACGCGGCGATTTTCAAAGCTGTCGCAGAGCGCCAGGATGCGTCCGATTGGATGCGTTTTGCGGCGCGGTCCGAAGACATTAACGGCAGAAGACGCGCAAAGGGAGCGATTCACAGCGATGTCGTTCAAGAGTTGACGTGGTTAGCCCGCGATGCCGAGCAAAAGCTCAAGAACTCGATGGAGAAATACGCTCTGCTCGGGGGCGTTTATTGGAATACCACGATTCTGAATCGGAACCTTCGCCGCTATGCGGAGGCTGCGGTAAGCGCGCGGTTATCGGCATCTTGGTTTGGTCTCGCGGGCGATACCGAGAACCATTTCGTCAGTCTTTTCGAGGCGCAAGTCGAGGAAGTCACCGTTTCTTTCGGCAAGAGCGACAATGATGCAGTGAGAGACGCTGTGGTGGCTCTGGCGATATTCAGGGACTACATCAAACTCATGGTCGGCCCATACCCGCTTTGGATGGTTCAAAACGCTCAAGTGCATATCGCGTCGGCGGCAATGATGGCCTATCTGCGCGGCGTGCGCATCGATCTCGATGCATACGCGGATGATTTTCGCGATTCTGCTACCCAAACCGTAATGCCGCACTGGGCGAATGTGTTTGTAGCTTGTGAACATTACCGTGCGGGACGCTACCAAGAAGTGGTCGGAATTGGCCCTGTGGATGTTTCGAGCTCTTCTGCGGACAACGCCGAATTAGCCCGCCAGATTGTTATCGCGTATGCCGAAAGGGAACTGCAACGGGCCGAAAAATCGCGGGAACGATTCGAGGCCGTGGCGCATCACCGAGGACCCAACGGAGGTATGCTGATCGCGGTTGCGGAGGCGGCCCTTCAGTAAGGACTTCTCTCGGTAGAGGATAGTTAAACGAGGCGGCACGGAACATTCTGTGACCGCCTCTTCTTTTTATGTGTTAATATTGTATATAGAAAAAATGGCAAAAGTATTAGGAATTATGGTCGCGCGTGGTGGATCAAAATCTATCCCGCGAAAAAATATGAAGGAACTTGGAGGGAAGCCGTTGATTGCGTGGACGATTGAAGCTGCGAAAAAATCCGGAATTTTCGACCGGATTATTTTAAGCACGGACGATAATGAAATCGCCGAGATATCAAAAGAGCTCGGGATAGAAGTCCCCTTCATGCGCCCGGAGAAATTGGCCGAGGATACAACGCCGACCTTGCCCGTAATCGAGCACGCGGTTTCGTGGATGCGCGAGCACGAAAATTACGAACCCAACTTTGTCGCTATTCTTCAGCCGACCGCTCCTCTCCGCCAAGATCGGCACTTAAAAGAGGCTTTTGCGCTTTTAGAGAAGACTGGAGCAGATTCCGTAGTCAGCGTGTCCCCGATCCCGGGAGAACATAATCCCCACTGGCAATTTTCTATCGAACCGGACGGAGCGTTAAAACTTTTCACGGACGAGCCGATTTCAAAAATAATAAAAAGGCGCCAGGAATTGCCCGTGACATATACCAGGAACGGAGCCATCTATATTTTTAAAAAAGAACTTTTGGATTTGCCCGAACCTAATTTTTATGGTAAGAAAACATACGGATACGTAATGGAGCCGAAATATAGCGTCAATATAGATACGCCAGAAGATTGGTTTCGCGCTGAAATTTATTTACGTGATAAAAATTTATGAAAATTAAGATTATAGGAGCAGGATCAATGGGACATCATTTGGCGTACGCCTCCAGGAGGATGGGTTGGGACGCGACAGTTATTGATAATGATCCAAAAGCGCTTCTGCGGATGAAGAACGAGGTTTACCCTGCGCGGTACGGTTCCTGGGACGAAAGCATAAAACTTTTCTCTCCGGAGGAAGAACCGAAGGGAGGATTTGATATTATTGCTTTTGGGACTCCGCCCGATGTGACTGTTAAATTGGCGGCGAAAGCTTTCGAAGAAAAACCGAAACTTCTCCACCTGGAAAAACCGTTTTGTCCGCCGACGCTCGAGGGAGCGGATGAGTTGATCGCCCAAATAAATAAAAATCCGGAGACAATAGTTACGGTCGGATATATGTATTCGGTTTCGGAAGGAATTGCGGCGGTAGCCGAAATTTTGACCTCTGGAAAACTCGGTGAGATACTGAATTTGGATGTTGAATGCCGCGAGCATTGGGGGCAGGGAGTTTTGAAAGCCCATCCGTGGATTTCCGGCCCGTGGGATACGTATCTCGGATATTACAAGCGCGGGGGTGGTGCCGCCTGCGAAAATTCCCACGGACTTCATCTTTGGCTCTATTTGGCTGACCGGATGGGATGGAAAGGTATAACAGATGTGAAAGCAGCTTTCTCAATGAGAAGTGAAAACGGCTCAAATTACGACGGCACTGCGGCATTTCTGCTTAAAGAAAAAAGCGGGCGAGTTGGCAGAGTAACGCAGGATACGATAACCTCCCCGACAAAATTCTGGCTTAGGGCGCAGGGAGAAAAAGGATTTTTGGAATGGTATTGCCGCGGCGTTCCGGAGGGGGATGTTGTCCGGTGGCAGGAAGAGGGAAAGGAAGTCCAAGAGAAAATATTCAAAAAAGAGAGAGCAGACGATTTTTATAGGATGGTTCTTCATTATAAAGATTTGCTTGACGGCAGCGCATCCGTCGAGAACTCGCCCCTGTCCTTCGATCGGGGATATCGGGTGATGAAAATATTATCAGCAGCATTTAAAGAAGAAAAATTAATATGAAAAAGAAAGTTTTATATACCGGGCCTGTTGAATTTACTGGAGCTCTCCAGGAAGTTATTGGCCCTGATTTCGAAGTAGAACGAACGGAGCCGGACGATTCGCTTTTGGCAAAATTCGAGAAAGCGGATGTTTTTATGGACGCTTCGATGAAAGTACGCGTTCCAGCGAGCACGATTGAGAAAGCGGCCAATTTAAAACTAATCGTGACGGCGACAACTGGTGCGGATCATATTGACCAGAAAGCCCTCGCCGCAAGAAACATTCCTATATTAACTCTCTCCGGGCAGAAGGAATTTCTAAAGGGTCTTTCTGCCGCCGCCGAACATTCTTGGCTGCTCCTCTTGGCTGTATCGCGTAAATTAAGAAGCGCTATTCATCATGTTGAAGGCGGAGGATGGGATCGAGTGCAATTTCCGGGAATTATGATGCGTAATAGAACTCTCGGCGTTATCGGAATGGGCCGGATCGGCTCTTTGATGGCGAGATACGCGAGAGCCTTTGAAATGAACGTTCTCGGATATGATTCAGAGATTAAAGAATTTTCTCAAGACGCAACGCCAACTGAACTTGACCTGCTTTTGGCCACGTCGGATATCGTGACAATTCATATTCCACGAAACGACGCAACAAAAAACTTTTTTGACGCCAAGAAAATAAATATGATGAAAAAGGGAGCAATATTAATAAACACTTCCGGGGGGAGTATTATTGACGAGGAGGCGCTTGTGAAAGCTTTGGAAGAGGGCAGGGTTGCGGGAGTTGGCACGGACGTTTTGGATACAGAGCCGAAAAACGAAGATAGCCCGCTATGGAGACACGCGAAAAATAATGAAAACGTTATCATAACGCCTCACATCGGAGGTTTTTGTCCAGAGGCGGTCGGCTTATCGATCCGATTTTCCGGCGAGCGAATTTTAAAATACTATAAAGAAAATAATTTGCTATGATCTCGGAGAATATTGCCAAGCTTGCGGATACTTTGGTTAAAAAAGGAATTAAATATGCGTTCGGAATTGCCGGGAGCGGTTCAAGTTTGGAATTAATTACGGCGCTCGAGGAGCGCGGCGTTCCTTACCAGCCTGTTTCGCACGAAGCGGCCGCTGTTTTTATGGCTGGCGCTTGTTCAAGAGATGGGAAAACGAATGCGGTTGCAATTACTATCAAAGGTCCGGGATTTGCAAACACTGTTCCAGGAACTCTTTCGAATTTTTATGAAAATCGCCCGGCGCTTACCGCGAGTGAAGCGTATGGGCCTGGCGTTCCTCTTTTTCGCGCGCATAAAAGAATGGATCACAAATCCGTAATAAGCACTATTGTGAAAGGTTTTTATTCCGGCAGCGAACCCGAGGGCGTAGAGGCGCTTTTGGATTCGGCATCTTCGGAAGTTCCAAAGCCGGTGCATATAGATTTGCATAACGAGCCAGGCAAGTCGGAACTATTTATAAAAGAGGAAAAATATTCGGATGAGAGTGATCTCGCAAAAATAAAAGAATTGATCAATGCTTCGAAAAATCCAGCAATAGTCTTGGGATCTCTGGCTGTCCGGAAACTTCGCAACGTAGATTGGGGAAAGATCGGCGTCCCGGTTTTTACAACTGCGGCGGGTAAAGGATCTATAGACGAAAACGGCCCAAATGCCGGAGGAATTATAACGGGAGAGATAAAAGACCTTTCGCCTGAAGCGACCATTCTCACGAATGCGGATTTAATCGTTTCTTTCGGGTTAAGATACGCGGAAGTAATCGTGGCAGCTCCTTTTAAGGCTCCATTGGTCAATATTGACGCAGCTGGCGGACTTGCGGATGGTTTTTCTCCCACAATAAATTTCGTCACGAGCGATCCAGACAGCGCGGCATCCGAATTAATCCCCATTCTTTTCAAAAAAAAATGGGGAGAAGATGCTATAACGTCCGCACGAGTGGAATTAGAGAAAGAACTTTTCTCCGATCCGTGGCTTCCCGCGACTTTATTCCGAAATTTTCAGAAAATGTTTCCCGATGCGGCTCTTGTCTTGGATACGGGATTTTTCTGCACGGTAGGGGAAACGGTTTGGCGTGCTAGGAGTCCCGAATTTTTTCTGGGTTCCTCTGTCGGGAGGTTTATGGGCTCTTCAATCCCAACGGCTATCGGGTTCGCGATTTCATCCGATAAAAGAATTCTGTCTGTATCGGGAGACGGCGGCATCGTTCCATACTTCCCCGAGATTAAAATCGCTGTTGAGAAAAAACTCCCGATTTTATTTTTATTCATGTCCGACGGAGGCTACGGATCGGTGGGGCTATCTGGACGCGCAAAAGGATTGTCGCCCCGCGCTTTCGAATTTGAATCAAGCTGGTGGCGTGCGGCGGAAACTTTGGGGTGCAAGGGTGCGGCAATCGGAAGCGAGAAAGAATTCAATGACGTGATTGCCTCTTGGAGAAAAGAAGCCGGCCCTTTGTTTTTGGAAACAAAGTTTGATCCCAAAAAATACGGAGACATGGCAAAGCGATTGCGCTAAAATAATATATGGAGAAAATCTTGGGAGTAGTTACGGCTAGAGGAGGTTCAAAAAGCATTCCCGGCAAGAATATTAAATCGCTGGGCGGAAAGCCTTTAATCTCCTACATTATTGATTCCGCAAAAAATTCCGGAATTTTCGATCGGATTATAATTTCCACCGATGATGAAAAAATTGCAGAAGTTGCAAAAAAATACGGAGCGGAGGTCTTGTTTATGCGCCCGCCCGAACTCGCAGAAGACACAACTCCACATCTCCCAGTAATCGAGCACGCGGTTAAATGGATGGCCGAGAAAGAAAATTATAACCCAGAATATACCTCGATTCTTTCCCCAACGTCGCCCATGGTTCGGCCGGAGCATTTCAGGGAAGCATTCGAGATTCTGAAAAATAAAAAAGCCGATTCTATAATCGGTGTTGTCCAAATCCCGCCGCATTATAATCCAATACGTTCGTTCTCGTACGATGATGAAGGCTTTTTGAAACTATTTGTAACGGGGGAGCCTGTACGAAAAAGAATTCCGCGGAGGCAAGATTTGCCTGTTTTCTATACCCTCAATAGCGCGATATATATTTTTAGAACGGATCTGCTTTTTGATCCGACGGAGCCCAGTTTTTACGGCAACAAAGTCGCGGCCTATGTCATGGACGAAAAACACAGCATTAATATAGATGAGCCGAACGATTGGGAGGAGGCTGAAAAAATAATCAAAGAAGCAAACTAGCGATGTGGATTTTTGCCCTCCCAATAATATCAGGTGTATTTGAAGCGGCCAACCGAAATATAATGAAGCTTTCAAAGGCGCACACCCTTGTACTGCTTTCGCTCGGGTATTTATTTACCGTGCCGTTTTATGTGGTCTGGCTTTGGGTTGAGGGGATACCAAAGATTGGGCCAAATTTTTGGTGGGCTGTTTTCTTTCATGTCCCGCTTTGGAGTATTGCAATGATACTTACCATAGAAGCACACAGGAGATCTCCGTTTATTTTAACGGCCCCTTATTTGGCGCTTACCCCTGCTTTTTTACTGGTATCTTCGCCTTTGATGGGAGGGGGATATCCAACGCGTCTCGGTGTCCTCGGAGTTTTATTTGTAACGTTCGGAGTGTATTTTTTAAACGTCAAAGAAGGACAGAATGGAATTTTAGATCCGTTTATTCAGATTGGAAAGGAAAAGGGTTCTCTTTTTATGCTTTTCGTCGCGTTGATAGGCGCGGTTGTCACAAATCTCGATTTCATAGCGCTCAAAAATGCAAACGGCCCATTCTATGTTCTGATTGACGGTATGCTTATGGCTTTGGTTTCAGTAATTTTAATCCTGATTTATTGGCAACGCGGGAAAATAGAGACGAGCGAATTTTCGATAAAATCTTTTTGGCCGTTCTTTTTATTCGGATTTTTTCTTTTTGGAGCCGTATTTTTTCATATGACAGCGCTGAAATTCATTCAGAATGTTCCCTATGAGATTGCGGGAAAACGCACTGGCGTTATCTTGGCAACTGTCGGCTCGGGACTGATTCTCGCAAGCTTGAAGCGCTTCCAAGGCAAGTTTAAGGAAGAGAAAGAACAATTGGGATACCGCCTTTTTGGCGTAGGTTTGATTGTGGCAGGCATGCTCATTATAATCCTTCGCGGGTAATAAATCGGCGAAACAAATCTTGTCTTCAGAGGGTTTTAATTTTATAGTATAAACCATATGAATTCCGACCAAATTTGGGAAAAAATACAGAAGGGCGTTTTGATTATAGCCGATGCTGGCAAGAATTTTATTCAGACAGAAGAAGAAAAATCTACCGAGGAATATCTAGAAAATGCGAAAGAGATAGTTGATAAAGCGATTTGGGCGGGCGCAGATGTTATAAAATGGCAAACGCATAACGTTGAGGACGAACAGGTTGATATGACGATTGATTCCCCGCACGCCAAGGACTTAGATCGTTATAAGTGGACGACAAGAAATACAAATTCGACTCCTGTAGAAACTTTTTGGAAGCCTCTGCGCGAATATTGCGACCAAAAAGGAATCGCGTTTCTTTCGACCCCGATGTCGCGAGGAGCAGCGGAAAGATTGACTAGCGCCGGGAGCACTTTTTGGAAAATCGGCTCAGGAGATATTTTGGATTTTGTTATGATGGACTACCTTAGAAATTCCGGGAAGCCGGTTATCATGTCTTCCGGAATGAGTACTTTTGAGGAGGTGAAGAAAGGAATTAATTTTCTTAAAGCAAAAAATAATCGAGTAGCTTTAATGCATTGTTTATCAAAGTATCCTGGAGCGCCCGAGGAAGCCAACCTTTCCGTTTCGGAATTATATAGGGAAACTTTTCCCGGAACGCCGATTGGGTTTTCAGAAAATTCTCTGGGGATCGAACCTTCATGCATCGCGGTCGCGTTTGGCGCAACTATCGTCGAGAAACACTTTACCCTAGACAGAGCTTTTTGGGGGCCGGATCATAAAGTAGCGTCAACCCCCGAGGAATTCAAGACAATGGTGGGTAGTATAAGGGCAATGGAGAATAGCGACGAGGAAAAAAGAAAATGGCTTTCACTTCCGAACATTAAGGCTGTTTTGGGTGATAAAGAAAAAAAACTAAATCCTGATGAAGAGCCTCTGCGCCCAATTTGGCGTAAGGCGCTTGTCGCTGGCGCGGATGTTCCCGCGGGGACAGTGGTAACGGCTTCTATGATTTACGCCCTGCGGCCTCAGGCTTATGTAAGCGGGCTTGCGTCGGAGCGATATGAAGAAGTTTTGGGTAGAAAAACAAAGAAGGACTTAAAAAAATTTGATCCGATAACGGAAGATGTCCTCGAATAAGACTATATTACTGCCCGTATATAATGGAATTCGGGCGAAGAATTTTTTTAGGAATGATTCATATAGGGAGCTTGTTTCCATTCCCGGCATACGCTTGATTATTTTGATCCCTTCTTCGAAACTCGATTACTACCAAAAAGAATTCCCGGAAAAAAATGTCATCTTCGAACCTCTCGATATAATTTCCGAATCCGCATTCGGAGTCAGGCTTTATGACTTTTGCATAAATCTCCTTTTTACAAAAACTACCCGAACCAAGCAGTATCGGGACTATTTGAAATATAGGAATACGAGCGCGTTTGCGAAATTAATGGCGAAACGTGCTATAAACTTTTTTCTGGGGCCGTTTGGATTTATAATGCTGCCAATTGTGCATTTTCTCGACAATAAGTTTGTAAGTTTGGATGAAGGCGTTTCCGGTCTTTTAAAAAAATATAATCCAGATTTGGTTTTGGCGCCGGATATTGTTTTTCCTCCGGATCGAGTTGTATTACGCGCCGCGAAACGCCTTGGTTTCTACACGGTCGGAATGATCCGTTCTTGGGACAATCTTACTTCGAAGGGGGTTGTTCAGGTGCTTCCGCGCAAATTGATTGTGTACACGACGGTTATGAAAATTGAGGCGATAAAATATGCTGGAATGCCGGAAAAAGATATTGTGGTAACAGGCATCCCTCATTATGACGCGTTTTATCGGCCTCTTAAAATAAGCCGCGAGGCGTTTCTGAAATCACTTGGCATTCCTCTGGATAGAAAAATTATCCTGACCGCGCCTTTTATGTATAGCCACACGGGTTCTGCGGAAATAATCATCAAGGAGCTTTTGGCGGCAATTGATTCCGGGAAGTTGTCTTCAAGTACCCATCTTTTGGTGCGTTACCGTCCGGCAACTCCGGAGATCGCGGAGAGCAGGCTTCCTAAGTCGGATCACATGACGATCACCTCGCCTTGCGAACGCTGCTTTCAGGTAAAAAATTTGCAATCGCCCACCGAAGACTGGGAATGGTCAGATAAAGACGTTGAGCTGCTTTTGAATTCTCTGGCATATAGCGACGTCGTAATAAATTATATGTCCACACTATCAATTGACGCCGCCGTTTTTGATAAACCCGTCATTAATATTCGCTTTGAAGCGGACCCGACTACCCCGCCACATAAGCATGTCAATGCATATGTAGGGATGCTTCACTACGAAGCTATGGAAGATTCCGGAGGAGTAAGGCGAGTCTGGAATATGAACGAGCTGATTGACGCGACACGCGATTACCTTTTGCATCCAGAGAAGGAACGCGAGGGCCGGGCGCGAATGGTTGCAGAACAAATTGAGTTTACTGATGGCTTGGCAGGAAAACGTACCGCAGAATACATAAGAACGCTTTTATATTCGCGGTCTTAGCCGGAATCTGGTATCCTTATATCTATGCAATTAAACCGTTTTTTGACTGTCGCAATCAAGACGGGAACTTATATCATTTTGTTTTTGCCTCTCGTTGTGTTTCAGGGGATGTATTTTCCGTTTATAACCGGCAAGAATTTCATATTCAGAATAATAGTCGAAATAATTTTCGCATTTTGGGTTGTTTTGGTTTTGCGGGATAAAAACTATTTGCCGAAGCGATCCTGGATTTTTTATTTTGTTTTAGCGTCTGTGGCGGTATTAGCGCTCGCGACGGTTTTTGGCGTGGACGCTTCGCGTTCGTTTTGGTCAAACTTCGAGCGTATGGAAGGGCTTTTAGGACATCTGCATCTATTGATGTATTTTCTAATTTTGGTTGGGGTTAACCGGACAGAAAAAGATTGGTGGAGATTTTTTCATGTTTCATTTATCGCAAGCCTCGCTGTCGGCGGATACGCCCTTTTTCAACTCGCCGGAATAAATGAAATTCATCAGGGAGGCGCCCGTATAGACGCGACTCTTGGAAACGCAACGTATCTCGCGGTATATATGTTCTTCCATGTGTTTCTGGCCTTATATTATTTTCTTAAATCGCAAAAAAATACATGGCGCGTTTTTTACGCAATTTTGTTTTTATTCGACGCCTTTTTGGTTTATCAAACAGCGACTAGGGGCGCAGTCTTAGGTTTGTTCGGAGGTTTATTTCTTTCCGCTCTGATCTTCAGTTTTTCCTCAGGCGACAAAAAGTGGCGCAATTTTTCATACGGTGCCATAGCGCTTATGGTCGCATTAGGTTTTATTTTTTATTTTGCCAAAGATACTAAATTTATAAAGGAAAGCCCGACTCTCGCAAGGGTTCGGAATATATCGGTAGCGAGCGATGATGCGCAGGCGCGGTTTCATATATGGAGCATGTCTTTTAAGGCGTTTAAAGAGCGCCCTATTTTAGGATGGGGTCCGGAAAATTTCTCCGTAGTTTTCGCCAAATATTTTGATCCAAGACTATGGTCTCGCGAGCCGTGGTTTGATCGCGCGCATAACGCCGTTTTGGACTGGCTTATCCAGGGGGGCGTTCTCGGCCTTATCGCGTATCTGGGAATTTTCGCAAGCTCCGTCTGGCTTCTTTTTAAACGATTTTTTGCGGGTAAAATATCAAATATCGAATTGAGCGTTTTTAGCGGATTTCTTGCTGGATACTTTTTCCAAAATCTTTTCGTTTTTGATCAGATGGCTTCATATATATTGATCCTGGCCTTTTTTGCATATATAAATTTTCTCTCTGTTAAAGACGATAAAGAGACTAACCAATCGATTAACGTGTCCGAAGGCGCGCAGTATGTCTGGTCCTCCGCAATATTTATCGCCCTTTTCATCTCGCTTTATATATTTAGCATAAAACCTATTCTTGCGAATACATCTCTCTTGTCGGCTTTAAGTAGCGCCAATAGTGGAAATTTTCAAAGGGCTCAAGATGAATTCAAGCGCTCGATAAACCTTTCTCCTTTAGGCAGACGAGAAGCCAGAGAACAATATTCATATTTCGCGTCGCTAATCGCTTCCAATCAGGAAATCCCCGAAGCGATTAGAAAATCCAACCTTGAAGATGCAATAAAAGAAGCTACACTTCAAGCAGAGGATTCGCCGCAGGACGCAAGAACCGTGCTTTTTCTAGGCTCGCTTTACGAAGCGGCCGGCAAGGGTCCAGAGGCTTTCGAAGCGTTTAAAAAAGCCCTCGAACTTTCCCCAAAAAAACAGCAGATTATTTTTCTTGTGGCCCAATATTATTTGCAACAGCAAAATTTCGATAAGGCCATCGAGTTAGCGCAGATGGCTGTTGATCTCGACCCCACATATTTTGACGCGGTTAAAAATTTGATTTCTCTCGAAGTTTATGCCGGGAAAAATGATATGGCGCGCGAAGCAATTAAAAGCAGAATAGACTCCGGCAGCACATCTTCCGAGGAGCTGAAAAATTGGGCCAGCATCGCCGTTGGCCGAAAAAATTTTGCCCTAGCCGAGGAATTATATGTGGCGGCGATTAAGCTTGCTCCGAATGACATCCAATTAGTGGTAAATTTGGCCGCGACTTATTACGAATCCGGCAAGCCGAATTTGGCCATAGCCGAGCTTCGGAAAGCAATTGTCCAAGATCCTAAGTTTAAGGATCAGGGAGAAGCTTTTATACGGGAGATAATGTCTGGCAGGAAACCGCGCTAAAACGAAACCATAGCAAGCGCGGAATTGTTTTAATATGTATACATGACAAGCATAGTCTTGAGTTCTGTAGAGGAGGCAAGGGTTTTAAGGGAATGCGCCGCCAATCCCAATAAGGTTTTATTTGCCGCTACCAAACGGATAGGCGATATCGCATTGTCTTTTTGTCTTGCCGCGCTCACGCTTTTATTACTACCGTTTATTGCGCTGGCCATAAAAATTGAATCATCGGGCCCGATATTTTTCAAGCAAAAAAGAGTTGGGAAAGACGGAAAGCATTTTATGTTATGGAAGTTTCGCTCCACGCACCGCACTTCAGTAGACGAAACAATCGGATGGGGGGCGGAGGGGGATCATATCTATACGAAAGTTGGGAGATTTCTGCGCAAAAGTTATCTTGACGAATTGCCGCAAATTAAAAATGTTTTGAAGGGGGAGATGAGTCTTATCGGGCCTAGGCCAGAACGGCCTGAATTCGTGGAGATTTTTAAAAAAGAGATTCCGTTTTATGAATTGCGCATGCTCGTTCGCCCGGGGCTTACCGGTTGGGCGCAGGTTAATATGGGAAACCGCGCGTTTGCTAACGAAGCCAAGGAAAAACTGCGATATGACCTCTACTATATTAAGCACCGGACATTTTTAATGGAACTGAAAATTATCTTAAAAACTCTTGCTATGTTGTCCCGAAGAACAGGAAGATAACGTTGACTTTTTATGCAGGTTTGCTATAATGCAAACAGTGAGTGTTCCGAAAGGAACTCTCAACTACGTCTCACAATGCCCCGCAATTTGCGGGGTTTTGTGTTTTTTGTTACAACTCTTCTTTCTTTAAGTTATAATAAGTATGGCCTGGGATACTGGCACTCACTAAATGACGTAGTCACGGAGTTAGCCTATCCTAGGCCATTAAAAATAGAATCATATGCAAATAAAAATAAAATCAACTGGCTTTAAATTAACAGAAGGGCTAAGAATATTGGCTGAGGAAAAATTGTTGGCTCCGGTGGAAAAGAGGCTAGGATCTGAATTACCAGCGGATCATTTCTTGGAAGTTGAGCTTGCGAAAGTTACAAATCATCATGAAGAGGGAAGAATTTGGAAATGCGAAGCAAATTTAGCTCTACCGCATATAAAGAGAACGCTTTACGCCAAAGCGATGGCGGAGAGTTTAGAAGTCGCGATTGACGAAGCGAAAGACGAAATTCTTCGCGAAATTGGCGATTATAAAAATAAACGCTCTTCGCAATTTTTGCGAGTCGCGCGCAAATTAAAAGATTATATGCATGTAACTCGTTTGGCGCAAAGCGCCCGCTTTGCAACGAAGCACGCCGGGAATTTGTATCGATGGATTAGGAGAAAATAGTTTTCCACATCTCGACAAGACTTTTTTAAAATGCTATTTTTATAGTGAAAGTTTGAGAGGAGGAAAAAAATTGAAAAGAAAAAGTAAAACAGATGAGGAGGATCAAAAAAAAGCGTCGACTGATAACCACCAGTTCACTGCGACAGAACTGATGGAGGTGGCGCGTATTTCAACGCGATTTGCTCAAAAAGGCTACCACAAATTCGGCGATCAGCGAAAAAAGGGAGGTTATCACGATGAATAACTCGGATTCAAACTCCCTATCGACAACGGCTACCGTAGAACATTTACTACGGTAGCTTTTTGTATTATCATTAGCGAATTATGGGCATTTTGACCAAACTTTTCGGGATTTCGGGTGAGGCTGATTTAAAGAAATTATTGCCGATTGCAGAAGAGATAAATTCTCTCGAGCCTGATTTTGAAAAGCTTTCTCGAGAAGATCTAAAAAATAAAACAAAGGAATTCAGAAAACGCATCACGGACGGGGAAAGCTTGGACGATCTCATGCCGGAAGCATTCGCGGCCGCGCGGGAAGCGTCTAAAAGGACGCTTGGCCAGCGCCATTACGACGTCCAGCTGATGGGCGGAATTGTGCTCCACCAGGGGAAAATTTCCGAAATGAAGACCGGTGAAGGAAAGACTTTAGTCGCGACTCTGCCGGCGTACCTGAACGCGATTTCAGGCGAAGGGGTGCACGTCGTGACGGTAAACGATTATCTCTCTCGGCGCGATGCCGTATGGATGGGGGAGATTTATAACGCGCTTGGGCTCCAGACTGGCGTTTTAAACCATGAAGCGAGTTTTCTATACGATCCAACTCATGAAGCAAATAAAGAAGAAGACCGGGAACGCGATCAGCTCGGATCGTTCAAAGTTGTTCATGAATTTCTAAGGCCTGTTTCGAGGCGGGAGGCGTATCTCGCGGACATAACATATGGAACTAATAACGAATACGGCTTCGACTTTCTCCGCGATAATATGGCATATGCCGAAAGCCAAGTAGTGCAACGCGGCCATAATTTTGCAATCGTTGACGAAGTCGATTCAATTTTAATAGACGAAGCCAGAACCCCTCTTATTATATCAATGCCGGACGCGGAGTCTGGAGAACTTTATAAAATATTCTCGAAAATAGTTCCGCGTCTAAAAAAAGAGGAAGACTATAATGTTGACGAAAAACAAAAAGCTTCAACTTTGACAGAGGCGGGCATTGAAAAAATCGAAAGCATTCTTGGAATAAAAGATCTTTATACGGAGCGCGGCATGCGCTATGTTCACCACCTGGAGCAGGCGCTCCGGGCGCAGGCGCTTTTCGAGAGAGATCGCGATTATGTTGTAAAAAGCGGCGAAGTAATAATTGTCGACGAGTTTACTGGGCGATTAATGCCGGGGCGGCGCTGGTCGGACGGGCTTCATCAGGCGATTGAGGCCAAGGAGGGGGTGCGTGTTCAGCAGGAATCTCGCACTCTGGCAACCATTACTTTTCAAAATTATTTTAGGCTCTATAAAAAATTGTCTGGAATGACGGGGACGGCTTCGACATCTGCCGAAGAATTTCACAAGGTATATAATCTGGAAGCGGCCGAAATCCCGACGAATCGGCCGATGGTGCGCCTCGACAGGGGGGATAAAGTTTTTCAAAACGAATCCGGGAAGTTTAAAGCTGTCGCGAGAGAAGTAAAAGAAAGGCACGAAAAGGGTCAGCCAGTTTTGATAGGGACAGTTTCGATTGAAAAAAATGAGCGCCTTTCTGCAATATTGAAACGCGAGGGCGTTCCACATGAACTTTTAAACGCGAAAAATCATGAACAAGAGGCGGAGATAATCGCGCAGGCCGGAGGGATCGGCCGGGTTACCCTTGCTACTAATATAGCAGGGCGGGGTGTGGATATAATTCTTGGAGGTAATCCACCCGATCCCGAAGGAGCTGAGCGAGTGCGAAGCTCAGGTGGTCTTTATGTCCTTGGCACGGAGAGGCACGAAGCGCGAAGAATTGATAACCAGCTCCGCGGGCGTTCGGGAAGGCAAGGTGACCCGGGCGAGAGTCAGTTTTTTGTCTCACTCGAAGACGATTTGATGAGGATTTTCGGCTCGGAGAAAATCAAAAATATGATGGGCTCGTTCGGGATTCCGGAGGATGAGCCCCTGGAGCATAAATTGGTTTCAAACGCCATCGAATCGGCGCAGGGGAAAATCGAGGGGCTCAATTTTGACGCGAGAAAACACCTTCTTGAATACGATGATGTTATGAACAAGCAAAGAAAATCAGTTTATGAAAGACGTAAAAAAGTTTTATACGGCTCGGACGATGAATTCAAGGAAATTTATAAGACTTATTTAAGCGAAGAAGTCACAGACGAAATTCTTGCGAAAAAAGAGGAGGAGCTTAAAGATTCTTTTTTGCCGACTTTAAGGACATATCTTCTACGCACGATTGATCTTTTGTGGATGGAGCACCTAGAACTCATGGAATATACACGCTCATCGGTGCGCCTGCGTGCGTACGGCCAGCGCGATCCATTGGTTGAATATAAAAATGAAGCAATCCGCCTTTTCAGAGAGCTCGAAGGGACAATGAGCACTAACTTTTCAAACTCGATATTGCACCTCGGCGAACACACGCATCCTGGCGAGCGAAAACACGAAATCCAAATAATCGCTTCGTCCGCCAATAAAAACGAACCAGGCCGAAACGATCCCTGCCCGTGCGGATCCGGCAAAAAATATAAAAAATGCGGGATGTTGAATACAGAGGAGCACAAGAAAAATTTGGAAAGGAAATAAATTGACACTTATCCCGCGATCGCATAAGAAGTACCACATTATTTTAAACGGAAATGTCTTTTAAGCTCCTCTCCATTGTCAATATGCTCGCCGACAATCATACGGACATAAGGCCTAAGGGAGAAGAATTCTATTATATAATCAATTTCATTCCAGCACTCAAACGG
Organism: Candidatus Giovannonibacteria bacterium RIFCSPLOWO2_12_FULL_43_11c; assembly: GCA_001780775.1. Classification (GTDB taxonomy): domain Bacteria; phylum Patescibacteriota; class Minisyncoccia; order JACPKW01; family UBA11713; genus 2-01-FULL-46-13. The sequence goes on from MFIO01000007.1 coordinate 34,051, forward strand.
ATGAACAAAAACGCTCTTTTGGAACTGGTAAAATCCAAGTCTTTTCAGGCTTTTCGAAAGTGCATCTCGAGCCTTCTTTTGGCGCTCTGGTATATCAAATAGAACAATCCGCCACTTTTTATCCCACTTTTGCATCGCCGGAATCTTCATTTCATCGATTTGATAAGTAAGCGCGCGTGTCTCACCCTTTTCGGTAAGAAGAATTGTCGAAGAGCCGTCCGGATTGTCTTTCGCTTCGACTAAACGAGCCTGATAGAGTCGAATTATTGATTTACGCAAAGCCCTACGATTAATCGCCTCCCAATTTTTTCTGATACCTTTTAGGATTTGAAAGTATTGGCGCGGTGAGTGTGTGAGACCAAGCGCGAGACCGCCCATAAGCAGTAGTAACACTTTTTGAGTTACTGGACCTATTTTTATGTCCAATTTCTTAGTCTCCATATATTCATAATATATCTCGTAACACAATAATGCTACTTTTCATGCTATCGCAGGGAAAGTATCAGATTAGTTCTTTTTACGTTGATTGTGAGAGTTGGATGTTCTAGAATATTGGAATCAACTTAAGAAATATTAAAAGTGTAGAATGTTGAATACGGAGGAGCATCAAAAAAATATTGGAAAGAAATAGATTGATTTTATCACTGTAATTATGGGATATGAAGCTAAAAAAACAGAACATGCTGGAGCGAAGCACGGTAGCGGTGCTTATTGGGGCCGAAAGAAGAATGCTAAGAAGGAGAGCAATAAAATCCGACGTCGCAATTCAAAAAACGAAGTTCAACAGACTGTTTGACACTCGGTGTCGAACACGACGAACACGAACACATCTAAAACACTATGACCTGTCCATTCTGTGATGACATAAAAAGGCAACCCATAATTATCTATAAGGATGATCTAGTCATATCATTTCCGACTAATATGCCGATTGTTACCGGTCACGTATTGGTTTGTCCAACGAGGCACGTTGAAAAAATTGATCAATTGTCGAACGGTGAATTGAAAGCGATTAAGGATTTGATTGTTAAGTTAAAAAAGGGCTTGGCAAGTTCATTGCTTGCCGAGGGGTTTAATATTGCTTGGAATGAAGGTAAAATGGCTGGGCAAGCGATAGATCATCTGCATATTCATGTAGTACCGAGAAAGACTGGCGACAGCGGAATTCATGAGTATGATCCAAGAAAATTCCTTTACAGGCCAGGATCTAGGATTGAATCGCCAGAGCGGGAGCTGAAAGAGGTCGCTGCTCTTATTAAAACAAATCTTGGATAGTTTAATGACAAAACAAATTATATTGCAAGTCGGCGTAAAAATACTTTTAAAAAATCATATCCGACACCGAGTGTTGACCAATGTGACACTAATTCATTTAGAGCAATTTGATTTTTAATGGTTTGTAAATGGTAAACTAAATCATGAGCATTGCTAGGGATATCGAGTTGCTTTACGAGGTTAGTGCGTTTCGGAATGTGGAACGCGTATGGAAGCAATTCCTAATCACGGATGTTGCGAATAACACCGAGCACACATTTCGAGTGATTTGGATAGCTTTGACGCTGGGTAAATATGAGGGTAAGGTGAATCTGGAGAAAATAATTAAGATCGCATTGATCCATGATTTCGCGGAAAGCAGATGCGGGGACGTGCATTATTTATCTCGGCAGTATGCGAAGCGGAACGAAAAAATGGCAATCGAAGATATTCTCGAGGGAACTATGCTTCACGATGAATTCATTAAAATTTTTGACGAATACGAAAAGAGAAAAACGAAAGAATCCAAAATTGTAAAAGACGCTGATAATTTGGATGTTCAAATAGAGCTATCAGAAATTGCGTACAAGGGGAATAAGCTTAGTGCAACATGGAAGGCGCATCGAGATAGATACGTCTATCCGAAGTTATTTACCAAATCCGCAAAAGCATTTTGGAAAGCATTTTATAAAGCAAACCCGCACGATTGGCACTTGAAATCTCCCCGCAACCGTTTTAGGGCAGGAGATTGGAAAAAATAACATGAGTAAGGATAAAATTCCAGAACCATATAAACCCGAGCGACACCCGAAGGGATGGGGATTTGAGGATTGGGTCGCGAACAATAAAGAATATTGCGGGAAATTGTTATTTATGAAAAAAGGAAAGCGGTGCAGTTTTCATTATCATGAGAAAAAACACGAAACGTTTTTTCTATTTTCTGGAAAGATAGAAGTCTTGGTCGGCTGGGAAGATAACCCGGCTGATCCAAAAGTAAAACATTACATTTTAAATCCTGGGGATTGCCTTGAAATCGAACGCGGGCTCCGGCACCAGATGATCGCCCTTGAGGATTCGAATCTTTTTGAATTTTCCACGACGCATTTTGAGGACGATTCCAAACGCATAGTTAGAGGCGACTAGAGTTCGGCATGAAAAAGATTTTAACCCTTTCGATAGTTCACGAGCGCTCAAATATTCTTTTGGGGATGAAGAAGCGCGGGTTTGGGGAGGGCAGATGGAACGGTTTCGGGGGAAAGGTTAAAGAAGGGGAGAGTATTGAAGAAGCGGCAAAGAGGGAGATCAGGGAGGAGGCGAGAATCGAGGCGGAAGAGATGACAAAAAGAGGAGTAATTAATTTTGAATTCAAGGGCGATCCGGACACGCTCGAAGTTCATATTTTTGAAGTAATCAAATTTGACGGCGAGCCTACGGAAAGCGAAGAGATGCGTCCAAAATGGTTCGGCGCAGACGAAATCCCATTCGACCAAATGTGGCCTGATGACAGATATTGGATGCCCCTATTTTTGGCGGGCAAAAAATTCAGCGGAAGATTTTTATTTGATAAGCCTTCAGACAAAGAATATACGAGCCAAATTTTAGAGAAGGAATTATATGAAATTGAGGTTTCCTAATGCATTGTAAGTATTTAACACGCTCGTGGTGTATACTTTCAAGCTTACTTTCTCTGAAATAAAAAAACTCGGCGGTGTAAGATCAGTTTTGCGGATATTAATATCTTTGATGCATAATATCAAGGATGCGAGAAAATAATCACGACAATCCGAAGCCGCCATCGAAAAGCGAAATTAAGCCAGGGTCGGCCGTTTGGGTAATCGAGAAAGAAAATTACGGTACGGATAAATATAAGCAGGGGATTGTGAAAGACGTTTTGAGTCCTGGGGGATTGCATCCGAGGGGAATTAAGGTCCGCCTTATGGACGGCACTATCGGCCGCGTGCAGTGGCTGGCGGAATAAAAAAAGCGGGGAGCTTGCGCTCGCCCGCCTTTTCTTTGATGAGACAACCTTTCAGTCGTCAATTGAATTCATCTCGCTCCAATGGCAAGTCTTGAAGAAGAACCGATTATTTTCTGGTTCCTCCGCGACAGATTCTTTCATTGAAATGAGACAAGCCTCGCTTTTGCTCGTCGAAAGAATTCTCCATGTTCCGTCGACAGGATCCTGAAAAAGAAGCGCAAATTCGTCGGACTGCTGCCGCGCGAATCTGACCCAAGTTTTCAGATCTGGATTCCCCCGGACAACTTTCCCATGAATCAAGACACCTTGGCTCATAAATTCCCCTCCTTTAAATTGTTAATAATACAAACAAAAAAATCGGCTCTATTTAGCCGATTCTAGTCCCTCCTTTATGCTTTATTTTTCAGCAAAAACTAAAATCAGCTTCATCCTCAAGGAAAAGTCCTAGCATAATCGCCGATGTTAATTTCTTCTGACTCATTATCTCTAAGGATAGTCCGTAAAGATATGCTTGTCAAACGCGGTGTGTATAGTAAAATTGAGCTATGAAAAAGTTTGAGATTATCGGAGCAATTATATTTGTAATTTTGGCGGCTGGGCTATTCTATTACGCTTCGCATAAAACCGCGGAAGCGCCGGTAATAAATAAAAATGAGGGTGCCAAAAACGGGGACAAGGTTACCGTTCATTACGTCGGCACTTTGACGGACGGGAAGAAATTTGATTCCTCGCGCGATCTGGGAATTCCGTTTGAATTTACTCTCGGGGCGGGATATGTGATCAAGGGATGGGACCAAGGAGTTTTGGGAATGAAAGTTGGCGAGACGCGCAAACTTACGATTCCTCCTGAATTGGGATACGGAGAACGCGGGCAAGGCCCAATTCCCCCAAATTCAACCTTGATCTTCGAGGTCGAGCTTTTGAAGATTAATTAGTTTATTGCGAAGCCGCGAGAGCGTTTACGAGTCCGAAGCCAAAGAGATTATCGAAGCCCCCTATTCCGAGATCGGTTGCCGTGCTCTCGAGCGCCGCTATAACCTGATCCGGAGTCCAGCTCGGGTTTTTGAACAAAACGAGCGCGGCAGATCCGGCCACATGAGGAGAGGCCATCGAAGTTCCGGAAAGGGTCGCGTATCCCGTGCCTTTGTATGTTGAGTAGATGCTCACGCCCGGCGCTGAGAGATCAACTTCGGGGCCTCTGGCGGACCAGCTCGCGAGCTGGTCGGAAGAATCAGTCGCGGAGACGGCGATTGCTTCGGGATAGGCCGCCGGATAAATTACGGGGTCGGTGGCAGAATTTCCTGCCGCGGCAACGACAATGATGCCCGCGTTTTTGGCGCGGATAACCGCGGCGTGCATGGATTGCACGTCGCAAGCGCATCCCAAGCTCATGTTGATGACTTTAATATTTTTGGAAATTGCCCAATCAATTCCTTCTATGATATCAGAAATATATCCTGAACCTGCCGCGTTAAGGACTTTAATCGCGTAAATGTCCGCTTTCGGGGCGACTCCGACGGAGCCGGTTGTATTATTCAGCGCGGCAATAATTCCAGCGACGTGAGAGCCGTGGCCGTTATCGTCGTTGGCACTCTTGCGGCCGTTAATCGCGTTATAGCTTCCTTTTATATTTAATGCGAGATCGGGATGCGAAAGGGAAATTCCAGTATCAATTATGCCGACTTTAATGGGATCGGCGGTGTTTCCGGAAAGCCAGACTTGATTGGCTTGAATTTTGGAAATTCCCCAAGGGAGAGTCTGTGCCTGAATAGTCACACCACCTCCGCCCTTCGCGGTTTCTCGAGCATCGCGAACTTGAATCGTTGCGATCGCATCGGTCTCAACGCGGAGAACATTTGGATTTGTTTTAAGATCGGCGATTTCAGTGTCAGAAACATTTTCGAGAACGTCAGCCCTGGAATTTTCGAGACGTTTAATTTTTCTTGAAGCGAACCGGACGCCTAAAACTTTATCGCGCGTTTCATCAGAAGTTCCTTGTTTAAAAACAACAATTTTCCGAGATGTTTCGGAATTTAAATCATCATTTGACCTGGCGTTCACTGCCGTAAGTCCAACACTTGAATAAGAGAGAGCAATAATCGAAATACTCGCGAGAACTTTTTTGATATTCATATGTTCGGAGCATACTCCAGATAGATATTTTTGTCAAGCCAAATTTGTATACAAAAAACCCCACAAAATATGGA
>MFIO01000008.1:0-55795 GCA_001780775.1 Candidatus Giovannonibacteria bacterium RIFCSPLOWO2_12_FULL_43_11c
ACACGGGGTTATCGGAACATCAAGAAGCGGAGAAATTTCTTCTGAAGAAACTAAACCTGAGCCCGCTGTGTGGCACCGCAAATTAAAAGAGAAAAAGCAAGTTACCGTAAGTTTTAATATCCAAGGCAGAAGTTTTCGCTCCGGACAAATTCACAGCAAAACTACTCCACCGCGCTTACATGAATTGTACTTGCAAGAAAAAGAATATCATCACTTTTACAATGTGTGGCACAGGGGAATCTCGATTGTTTTTGATATATCAAATTTAAAAGAAATTCCACCGCAATATGTACACGAGAAAAGCCATCCGAAGCCCTTCCCGCCAAAAACATTTGGTATTAGGGGGGGTAGGAGTCATCTGGTCAAAACACCAGACGAAAGAGGAAATTTATGCACAACAATCGAATATGGATTTTCTCTACAATCCAGAATCAGCCCTAGGCAAATTCGCGGAATGATATTATCTCCCCAGTATGAAAACCAGTTGAGCTTGGTTATAGACAAAATAAAAAAAAATTATGAAGAAACGTCAGAAAATTTAATACCGGCGTATAATGAATCCGGCGATCTTCTGTGGCCAAAACAAATGAGCTACGAAGAAGTTAAAAGGTTTGTGGCGGAGAGGGATAAAAATAAAAAAGAGGAAAAATGAAGAATCCAGAAAAACTAATAGTTTATACGGACGGCGGGGCGCGGGGGAATCCGGGACCTGCGGCTTTGGGCGTCGTGATTCAGGATGCCAAGGGAAACATCATAAAAAAATTTGGAGAGCGGCTCGGGATTAAAACTAATAACGAAGCTGAATACAGCGCGATTATTGCGGCTTTACGGAAAATAAAAGCGCTTTACGGGAAAGAGAAAACCAAAAAAATGTTGATTGATATGAGAATGGATTCCGAATTGGCGGAAAAACAGCTGAATGGCATCTATAAAATCGAAGAGGAAAGATTATTCCCGCTTTTTATCAAAGTGTGGAATTTAAAAATGGATTTTGGGAAAATCACCTTCTCGCACATCCCGCGCGCGCAAAATAAGAACGCCGATCAGATGGTAAATGAGGCGCTTGACGGCGATGGCGTCGCAACTCTTTTTTAATGAGAAACCTCGCGATAATAGTGCTTTTCGGATTTTTTACCGGGGTCGCGTTTCGGTCATTTTTCGTTTTTGATTTAGAATTTCTAATTTTATTATTTTTTATTGCAAGTGCTCTCGGACTTATTTTTTGGCGCGGGGCTAATTTCGGATTCATTCTCATTCAAGCCGCGATATTTTTAGCAGCATTCGGCTTGGGAATTTTAAGGTATGAAATTCAGGACAATAAAGAATATATATCCGCGCTCAAGCCTGAAATAGGCCACAGCATTGAGATATCAGGAATAATAGTCGAAGATCCACAAAAATTAGATAAATTTACTCGGGCAATTCTTAAAAAAGATGGTGTGAAGATATTATTAACCGTGCCTCATTATCCCGAAGTGAATTACGGCGATACACTGACTATTCAAGGGAAATTCGAGGAGCCCCAAAATTTTTCTGATTTTGACTGGAAAAATTATCTCACCAAAGACGATATTTATTTTGAAATGTTTTTACCAAAAATAACGAAACAAGAATCTGGAGGAGGATCGGCAATTAAACGGTTTCTATTTTCGGTAAAACATAAATTTTTAGATAATCTTTCGAAAGTTCTGCCCGAACCTCACAGATCCTTTTTGGCTGGCGTTACTATAGGCGAGCGGGCTTCGCTCCCGCAGAATCTCGAAGAAGATTTTAGGAACATCGGGGTAATCCATCTCGTAGTTCTTTCAGGGTATAATATTTCAATCGTTTCTGAAAATACAATCAAAGTTTTAGGTTATCTGCCAGTTGCAAAAACCGCGAGAACTATTATCGCGACCATCGGCGTGATTCTTTTCGCGATTTTGACCGGAGGTTCGGCGACGGTCGTCCGCGCGGCGATCATGGGAATTCTTATATTATGGGCCCGCGAAACGGGAAAAATTTATCAAGCGCTCTCGGCTCTTGTCTTCGCGGCCTTTTTGATGGTTTTAATCAATCCAAAAATTGTCCGCTTTGATGCTTCTTTCCAGCTTTCATTTTTGGCGACGGCGGGATTGATTTTTGTATCGCCGAGAATCGAGAAATACTTTTCTTGGTTTCCGAATTTTTGGAAACTACGCGAAAACCTCGTCTCAACTCTCTCGACGCAGATTTTTGTCCTACCGCTTTTAATATATTTAGGCGGCAATTTTTCATGGAGGACCATTCCAGCGAATCTTATGATTCTAAGCGCGATGCCGATCACCATGTTTTTCGGATTTCTAACCGGCCTCGCCGGATTTACCTCGTATTATCTTTCCTGGTTTTTCGCCTGGCCCGCGTATTGGCTGCTCGCTTACGAACTTTGGGTGGTTAAAATATTTTCATAAAATATGAAGAAAAATTTTAAATATCTATTTATATTGATTTTGCTAATTATCGCGGTTTTGGCGTGGAATGAGGCATTCGGTCTCGGCGAAGATAAACTAAAATTTTATATGTTGGATATTGAGCAAGGGGACGCGATTTTTATAGAAACCCCATCTGGAAATCAGATTTTGGTAGATGGCGGGCCCGATCGGAGGATTTTGGAGGAATTAGGAAAGATCATGCCGTTTTACGATCGCTCAATTGATTTAATAATTTTAACTCATCCACATTTAGACCATGCTGGCGGGCTTCTCGAAGTTTTGAAAAATTATAATGTCGGGGAATTTATGGACGTAGGAGACAGCTATAATCTAGCGGAATATGGGGAATTGAAAAAACTAATAGAAGATAAAAAAATTAAATATGAAACAGTGCATCGTGGTTTAAAAATATATTTGGATAGAGAGGTAAGTCTTTTGGTTTTAACGCCGGAGAAATTGATTAAGAGCGATAATCCCCACGACAATAATGTTGTTTCGCGCCTCTCTTACGGCAAGATAGATTTTCTTTTGATGGGCGACGCGGAGAAGGGGGAAGAGCTGCGCCTTGTTCAGGAAGGCGACAATTTGGAAAGTGAAGTTTTGAAAGTCGGCCATCATGGTTCGAAGACTTCGTCCAACCCGCTTTTTCTTGAAAAAGTAAAGCCGGAATACGCTTTGATATCAGTTAGCGCTAAAAACAGATACGGCCACCCCGCACAAATTACTTTGGATAATCTTCTTGCCGCAGGCGCTAAAATCTTTCGGACCGATATAGATTCGATCATCGAATTTAAAACTGATGGAAATAGTTTGACTTTAGTCGGTGGAAAATAGTATCATTTAGAATACTGATTTTATTTGGAAATTATGCAAAAACTTACACAAGAAAAAACATTAGTGCTGATAAAGCCAGACGGAATTAAAAGAGGGCTCGTCGGCGAAATTATCGGACGCATCGAACAGCGCGGCTTGAAAGTAATCGCTCTTAAGATGATCCAGGCGACCGAGGAGCAAATAGACGGGCATTATCCAAAAGACGCGGCATGGATCCGCCGCCTCGGCGAAAAATCCTTAGGCACATATAGCAAATACGGGATCAATCCTGTTAAGGAATTGGGCACTAACGACGCGGACGAGATTGGCAAGATGGTCCGATCATGGATTATGGGGTTTATGACCTCCGGCCCCATAGTTAAAATGGTTGTAGAGGGAGTGCACGCGATCGATATGGTTAGGAAGCTCTGCGGAAACACGCTTCCAAATATGGCGGATATGGGGACGCTCCGTGGAGATTACTCCGTTGATTCTCCGGCTTTGGCTAATTCCGAAAAGCGCGCGGTGCACAATATAATTCACGCATCGGAAAATCCGGAGGAAGCTATGCACGAGCTTTCTTATTGGTTCACTCCAGACGAAATACACGACTACAAAAGAGCGGAGGAGGACATAATGTTTTAACGCCCAATTGTTCAACAGTTTATCCACTTTTTTGGTACAACATATAAACATCTTTGTTTATGAAGGTTTGTTTTTTTGAACCTAAATAAGACACATTCTCTCTGGTCTTGGAACTTCCAGCGTATGAATAGGGGATTATACTGAAACTTAGGATATCGTCTTAATGCTACTACACTAAATAATTCCATCAACTAATCCTTTGTGCGTCCTAGCCCGTGGGCAGGCGCCAAGGCGAATTTTGGAGAAAAAGTAGTCTAGCAAGGGCGATATCTTTGTGTTACAATTGGAAGAATGCTGAATTTGACTGTATCCGGTAGATTAATTTTTGGTGTTCTCCTGGCGATTTTTCTAGTCCATGGATGGGCCACGCTGACTGCGGCCTATTTTTATTATTGGTGGCTGGACATAGTTATGCATATTACAGGAGGGCTTTGGGTCGGGATAATCGCTATCTATTTCATAAAAAATAAAGACATTTCTCCGTTTATAGTTTTCTGGCTTGTTTTTGGTTCCGCCACGATTACCGGTCTTTTTTGGGAATTTTTTGAATTTGCGATGTCTCACCTTCCGGGTGAATGGAGTAAATATGGATTCATTCAACAAGGCCTTGAAGACACGCTAAGCGATATCCTATCCGATCTTATTGGCGGAATTCTTGCATTTTCCCTTTTTAAAACAACTAGAAAAAATTATAATGATAAGCAATGAAGATTTCTTTTTACGGCGGATCGCAAGAAGTCACAGGGTCTTGTTTTTTATTTGACTCTGGCAGGACAAAAATTATAGTTGATTGCGGTCTTTTTCAGTGCCCAAGGTTTTGTGATCTAAGATCTAGGGATCCGTTTCCATTCGACCCTAAAGATATCAAAGCGCTTTTTGTAACGCACGCGCATATTGACCATACTGGCAGAATCCCGAAGCTTGTTAAGGAAGGATTTTCCGGAAAAATTTATTCAACGCCGCCGACAAAAGAACTCGCTCTGCTCATGCTCGAGGACAGCCTAGGCGTAATGGAGAAAGAAGCAAAGCACCATGAAGAAGATTTAATGTTCGGGTCCGAGGATATAGCTTCAGCGTTCAAACTTTGGGAAGGGATCGAATACCATAAAATAATTGAAATCGGTGATTTAAAAATACGCCTGTTGGACTCTGGGCATATCCTAGGTTCGTCTATGGTGGAAATTAATATTAAAGGTAAAAAAATAGTTTTTACGGGGGATTTAGGAAATCCGCCGACGCCTCTTCTAAATGACCCGGAGGAAGTTAAGGACGCCTCCGTCTTACTGGTAGAATCAACTTACGGAAATCGCATCCACGATGACAAAAAAGAGAGAAAATTGAGGTTGGAAAGAATTATTGAAGATATGATACACACAAAGGGCGTTTTAATGATTCCGGCTTTCTCGCTTGAGCGTACCCAGGAATTACTTGCGGAAATAGATGATCTTCTCGAATCGGGGAGAGTGCCCAGGGTCCCTATTTTTCTGGATTCCCCCCTTGCCATAAAAGCAACTGCGGTATATAAAAAATACGAAAATTATTTTAACATCCAAGCGCATAGGAAAATAAAATCAGGAGATGATATTTTTCGGTTCCAGGGGCTTAAATTTACGATGACCACTGAGGAATCGAAGGCTATAAACGAAGTTAAGCCGCCAAAAATCATAATCGCGGGGTCCGGCATGTCTAACGGCGGAAGAATTTTACATCACGAGAAAAGATATCTTTCCGACCCCAATTCAACTTTGCTTCTTGTCGGATACCAAGCCGCCGGTTCTTTGGGCAGGATGCTCCAGGATCACGCAGGGGAAGTTACAATACATGGCGAGAAAATTTTAGTTCACGCCAAAGTGGAAACTTTGCAAGGATATTCTTCCCATCCGGATCGCGAGCAGTTAATGGAATTCATATCAAAAAGCAAAGATACTCTGGAAAAAGTATTTGTGATCACAGGCGAGCCGGCTTCAGCGCTTTTCTTGGTCCAGCGCGTCCGCGATTATTTAGGCATTTCCACGGAAGCTCCCCGATACGGAGAAACGAAAGAAATTTAGAAAATGTGCTAAAATTTATTTATGAAACCTTCACCGCATTCTCATCTTAAATTCAAAATTTGCGTTTCCGGAGCCGCTGAAACGGGACATTGCGGGGATGACGCCTTAAATATTGCAAAAGAAGTCGGAAAAGAGATAGCCAGGCATAAAACGGTCTTGGTGACTGGGGCGACCACCGGCATTCCCCTCTGGGCGTGTATAGGAGCGAAAGAAGAAGGAGGCATATCAATCGGCCTTTCTCCAGCTAAAAACGAAAGAGAACATATCGAGGATTATAAACTGCCGGTGGATTATATGGACATGATTATATATACGGGATTTGGATACTCCGGGCGGAATCTTTTATTGACCCGTTCCGCTGACGCGGTAATTTTCGGGTGCGGAAGAATGGGGACTTTAAACGAATTTACCATTGCGTACGAGGACGACAAGCCGATAGGTATCTTGATGGGTCCTTGGGAAACTGGAGACCTTTTCCGCGAGATAGTGGAAAAATCTCACCGAGGTCCTGGAAAAATTGTCTACGATTCGGATCCAAAAACTCTGGTGGAGAAAGTATTAGAGCTTGTCCGAAAGGAGAAAATAATTGAGATATGAAAATCCTTGAGGGATTCGGGATTTTAGTCGGAGTAATAATCGGCGCGGGAATTTTTAGTTTGCCGTATAGCTTTTCGGCAGCTCCTCTTTTGTGGAACATATTTCTTTTTCTTGCCGTTTTTTGCTTAAGCGTTTTTTTGCATCTTCTTTTCGCCGGGATTATTTATACGACTCCGGGAAAACATCGCTTCCCGGGCTACGTCCAGATTTATCTCGGGCCGAGGGCAGAGACTATCGCGACAATTTTTACAGCCTTAAGCTACTACGGGGCAATGCTCGCATATGGAATTCTTGGAGCGACATTTCTTCAAAATATTTTCGGGATTGATTTTTTTATTGCTGGGATTTTATTTTTTATTCTCGGCAGCGCGCTCTTTTTCCTAACCATAGATAAAATAGGTAAAATTAATTTTTATCTTACGCTTCCTCTAGTTTGCTTTATATTACTGATGGCGTTAAAAGTTTTTCCGGAAATACATCCAGAAAATTTTGCGATAGAAGGACGTTCATGGTTTTTGGCGTATGGAATTCTTGTTTTCGCTTTCGGGGGATATTCGGCAATCCCAGATTTAAAGGACATTTTAGGTGCGCGGAACCACTCGCTTCCTAAAAAAATTATTTTATGGAGCCTTATCGCCGCAGCTCTCATATATTTAATTTTTATTTTTGCAGTGCTTGGAGTATCCGGCAATTCTGTTTCGCCGGATGCCTTGTCCGGATTATCTGGGGCTTTGTGGAGAGGAATTTTAACAATAGGGTCTCTCATCGGTATTTTTACGGTCTTTCGCGCGTATATCGGTTTTGGCGCGGATTTAAAGCTGACTTACAAGTATGATTACGAAATTCGCGAAGTCAATGCCTGGTTTTTATCTTTTCTTCCTCCAATCTTACTTTTTCTTCTAGGTTTTATTGACCTCGTCCAGATATTGAGCATTGTTGGTTCTGTTGGCTTGGGAGTTTTTGCAGTCTTCCTCCTTTTAATGGCTTGGAAGAAAAGAAAGGATGTCTCTTCTTTTCTCGGGTTTAATCTTCGACCTTGGTGGCTTTTTATAATAGGCATTTTAGTAGTCTTCGGAGCGCTCCAGGATATATTTGCCGGATTTATTTTCTGAAAATAAATGGACAAAGAAGAATCCCTTCTCGGGCTTAAAAAAGAAATTGAGGAAAATCGCGAACTTCCACTATGCGGCGAGGCGAATTTGGTTTTCGGGGAGGGGAGCGCCGATGCGGAAGTTATGTTTATCGGAGAGGCGCCGGGTTTTCACGAGGACAAACTCGCGCGTCCTTTTGTCGGGCAGGCGGGAAAGCTTTTGGATAAATTGCTTGTGAAAATAAATTGGCCGCGCGAATCGGTTTATATAACAAATATCGTCAAGCGCCGCCCTCCAGGGAATCGCGACCCATTGCCGTCGGAGATAGATGCGTATAAGCCTTATCTGGAAAGACAGATTAAAATAATCAATCCAAAGATAATTGCGACCTTGGGGAGATACTCCATGAATTATTTCCTGCCCGAGGCAAAAATTTCCCGCGATCACGGCGTAGCTCAATTTACGAGGGGGGGGTATCTCATTTTACCCTTATACCACCCCGCCGCCGCTCTCCGCGCGACAGCGGTACTCAAAGACCTCGAGATCGATTTCAAAAAACTCCCCGAGATCCTAAAAAATCCCCCTACCAAAAAGGAAAACTCCACAAAAAAAGAAACAGCTTCCGATACGCAGGAGAGTCTGTTTTGACCCACTACTAAATTTGCTACTTAATTAAAACTCTATCGCGCCATCTTTTAAAGTGCTAATATTATTTAATGAAACGACCCACGCTTTGGGGAGCAATAATTGGGGGTGTAATAATTGCCGGTTCTGTTTATCAAGGAGCCAAAGTCCTCACCAATCCGACGGATCTGTTTTTGGTAAACATAGCTATCTTTGTACCAAATTTGTTAACGGTCGCTTTAGGCGTATTTTTAGTTGGCATTTATTTCAAAAGCAAGCAAAAAGAGGATGAAGGACAGGAGCCAATTAAATTTGCGCCAGATAGTCCCCAAGACATCGAATCTTTAGCAAAAAAGCGCAATTGGATAATTGGCTTTTTGCTTTTACTCGAAATTATTGGATCATCAGCAACTTGGATTCTGAACGACTATGCAGCGGGATTTGCGCCCGTGAACATAAGCACCATTTTTGATGTATTGGTAAATATTTCCCTTCTTTACATCTCAATAGAATTGTTCAAAGGCAAGAGAAATGTTTTAAATCTTCTTTTTTATACCGCTATAGTTTACGCATTAGGCGCAGCCTTTGTTTATATCTGGCGCGAGCATTACTATGGCGGTGCAGTCAACGTTTTATTTAATTTGTATATTATTTATGCAATCAAAGCCCCACTCAATCGGAAAAATTTCAGAATTGCTCACCTGGCATTTTTGCCTGTTTTTGTAATTTCATTATTTGCCGTTACCTACTTCGATAATGGGAATATTCCTGAATTAACAAAAAAAGAAATGTTGCTTGAACAGCAATTTTTGAATGATTCCAACACTTTGATTGGAACGTATCAGCTATATTTACAGAGAGAGGCCCCGGACGCAAGAGAAATTCAGGATGTTAAAGATGCAATAGAAAAGAGGGATAAAAAAAGTCAAGAGATAATTGATAACCTCCGCACCTTAAAGTCGGAGTATGAGAAGCAAATTTCCACCGTTGCCCAAAAAGAAACTTTTGAGCGCATAAAATATTTATTAGAAATGATGAATATACATCAAGCTCAGGCGCTGAAGGTTAAAGAGCTGATGGACTATTCCGAAAAAGTAAATTTTCGTAATTTATCGGACAAGCAAAAATCAGACATAAGCAATTTTAAAAAAGAAGTCGACGGCTATCTCACCCAACTTACTGACGTGCAATTCAAATTAGATAACTCAAATTTGAATTATTAGTTCACAAGGAATCTCTATGAGAGGAGCACTTCTGAAGAAGGGGTGCTAATAAAAAATGCTCCTGTACCAGTTCTTGGTCGTCAATGATGATGACCAAGAATCGGTACAGGAGCGAATTCAATCCCGCTAAGCGGGACACTAGAGAAATAAATTGTTACTAAAGAACTAGTACGCAATTTTAGTAAAAAGCTTCTTGCCCAAGCGCTTGCGTGTGATTACTTCTTGCCCCGCATCCTTTCCCCTAGGATCGCGAAACCATTTGGCACAGGCCTTTTGACGTAAAGACTTTTTCTCAAAGTTGCTAATTTAATGGTATCACCCTTGGCGGAAACAGCGAGTGGATAAATCTGATAGAATAAAGCTATGAAAAATAAGGAGATAGCGAAGATACTCTTTGAGCTTTCGGAACTATACGAAATGAAAAACGTGCCATTTAAGCCCCGGGCGCTCGAGCGCGCTTCGGAGACGATTGACTCGCTTACAGAAGATGTCATAGATATATATAAAGAAGGCGGAATTAAGGCGCTTGAAAATATTCCGGGCGTCGGCAGGGGGATTGCGGAAAGGATAGAAGAATATCTCAAGGCAGGCCGTATCAAAGAATATGAAAATATGAAGAAAAAATTCCCGGTTGATATAGCCGGGCTTTCTTCGATTGAAGGGGTTGGACCTAAACTTATCAATCTTTTGTATACAAGATTAAAGATAAGAACAGTTTTAGACCTGGAGAAAGCGGCGGAGGCAGGCAAATTGAAGGGGTTACCCAGAATGGGAGCGAAGCTTGAAGCGAAGATCCTAAAAGGCATTGAATTTAAGCATGAGGGCGGAGGAAGGTTTGCCTTGGGCGAGGTTTTGCCCATGGCGCGAGAGATTAAGACAAGATTATTAAAAGTTAGGGGCGTTGAGACGGTTGAAGTCGCGGGTTCCATCAGGCGGCGGCCTGAGACAATAGGCGACCTTGATTTTCTTGCGATATCGGAACATCCTGCTGCCGCCGCAGAATTTTTTGCGCGTATGCCAGAAGTTAGCCATGTTTACGGCCACGGGGAAACCAAGGTCCTCGTCAGGTTAAAATCTGGCATAGACGCCGATTTGATTATTTTGCCTAAAAAATCCTTTGGCGCGGCTCTACAATATTTTACGGGATCTAAAGATCACAACGTCGAGGTGCGGAAGCTTGCGATCAAAAAAGGATGGTCATTAAACGAACACGGGCTAACGCGCGGCAAAAAAATGATAGCAAGCGAAACAGAAAAAGAAATTTATGAAAAACTCGGGATGGATTTTATCGAACCCGAGATGCGAACGAACCGAGGAGAAATCGAAGCCGCACTCGCGCATAATTTGCCTAAACTCATCGGTTACGGAGATTTAAGAGGGGATTTGCAAGTTCAAACATCTTGGACGGATGGCAAAAATTCAATTGAGGAGATGGCGCGGGAGGCTGAAAAATTTGGTCACGAATATATCGCGATAACGGATCATACGAAATTTTTGGCGATGACCGGTGGATCGGATAAGAAAAAACTTTTGCGCCAGATGGCGGAGATTGATAAGATTCAGAAAAAATTTCGCAAACTTAAAATTTTGAAAGGAGCAGAGGTGAATATAATGCGCGATGGATCTCTCGATATTGATGACGAAACTTTAGCGAAGCTAGATGTCGTCGGGGCGGCGGTGCATTCGCTTTTTAATTTATCGCAGGAAGAGCAAACCGCGCGTATCATTAAAGCGATGGAAAATCCGAACGTTGATATTTTATTTCATCCGACTGGGCGCGTGATTAACAAGCGAAAGCCGTACGAAGTTGATATGGAAGCGATTATCAAGGCTGCGAAGCGCACTGGGACGATTTTAGAAATCGACGGGCATCCTTGGCGGCTCGATTTAAAAGATGAGCATATTCGTATGGCGCGCGAGGGCGGAGTGAAAATGGTTATTGATACCGATGCGCATTCTGTTTCCGAGATGAGTTATCTCGAATATGGCATCGCGCAAGCCAGGCGCGGGTGGTGTGAAAAAAAAGACATAATAAATACGTTGCCGCTTAAAGAATTTTTAAAGGCGTTAAAATAAGCTTAAAAATTAGGCAATTTTTGGGCCTTGCATTTTTTAGAATTTCATGGTATGCTTTTGCAGGGTTTGATTCTTAATAACGTAAGCTCTTCGGAGCTGAATTGACAAAAAGAAAGGAAGGATCGCCATGAGCGATAAAGCCTTAATGACGAGAGCAGAATTAGAGTTGACGCAGAAAATGCAGCGGGAATTTCCTGCTGGCGGAGTCGTCCATCCTGATATTATCAAAGAGGTGAACGACTCTCCGGAGCTTACCGCCCATCTCACCGCTTTTTTGCAAAACCGTGGGCGCATGCAAGTGGGAAGCACCAGCGGCATCGTTGCCCCGCAAAATGGAATCGTTTTGCCGTTCACTATTCCGGTGAACGAATCGCGCGATTGGAACGATGTGGTAAGGGCAGTTGGTCTGAATACGGATCACAGTAATGATATATGGAAAGTGGGGGATCAATTTGCTCCGACTGCGGGTATGGTGGAGCGGCTCGAGCAAATTTACCTTGTCAACTTTGGCAAGGATAGCATAACGCAGAGCCTGGACGCCCTTGCGTGGGGCAAGGAACAACATATTATTCCTGTGTCTCCTCGCGCGGACTTTGCCATCGCCGAGCACTTCCCAAAACTCCATACCTATCTAGGCATGGACCCCATGGCGATTGTTTCCCTCCAAAGGTGTTCTTTCGAAAGCCACGCTCGTGTCGCTAAGGTCTGGTTCGATGGCTCGAAGCGCGGTGCGGGTCTCGGTTGGTTCGGGTACGACTGGAACGACGACTTCTGGTTTCCCTTCGTTCGTGAGTTTGAAGCTGGGAATTCTGGATCCTGAAATCTTTGGGATTCTTGAATCCTTGGTTTGCATTTTAACGCCTGCATGGCTTCGGTCATGCGGGCGTTTTCAATTTTCGAAAATTTGATATAATAACTTTGGATACTAGACTAATATGCTGGCGGTTACGGCTTCCAGCGGTCGAATTCTGAGAGCTGATGGGTCAGAATTACTTTGGCTACGCCTGCCGGAGGCAGGCAGGGCTTAGGCAAGTGTATCTATCAGAAATTCTTCAAAAATGAAGATACTCGGTGCCGAGCACTAAGGGATTTTCGATCCCGGATTAGATACAATCCCGAGAGCACTCGAAGGACAGTGGCATAGGTGGTGCTTGGTACATTTCTTTCGAAGGCAACGCTCATGTCGCTAAAGTCTGGTTCAATGGCTCGAAGCGCAATGCGAATCTCAATTGGTTCGAGAACGACTGGAACGACGACTACTGGTTTCCCTTCGTTCGTTATTCTCTTCATTCCCTGCCCTTTCTCTGTGGCAGGGTTTCTTTTTCAACATTTCTTATCCATCCGCCAAGCATTTTACCGATCTCGTTCAAGGGTTCAGAAAGCGCGATATACTTTTTAGTATCAAGAGCTTTTATTTCCCAAGAAATTTGCAAGAAGAATTTTAAGAGATCAAGTTTCACAGCAGATTTTTTGAGATAAGGCAGTTTTTCTTCTTTCGATAAATAGCTTGCGATAAATAACAATTCCAAAGTTTCAATAAATAGCGAATCTATCTTTGCGCCAAGCGTGTATCGTGATTTTTTAGAAATATGATCAAGAATTTCATGCCACAATTTGTAGACCAAAATAAAACGCCCGATGATGGGCAAAACTTGTCTGGGGGGGGGGCTTAGAGGAAAAATTCAATTCAGTCATAGCTTTGATGAAATTATTTCAGTTGAGAATTTACTTCTTGCCTGGCAGGAATTCCTGAAAGGAAAAAGAAAGAAAGCCGACGTCCAAGAATTCTCCATGCATCTCATGGATAATATTCTAGCACTTCATCACGATTTAAAGGAAAGAAAATATAAACACGGAGGATATCACGCTTTCAATATATCCGATCCCAGGCCGCGAAATATCCACAAAGCAATCGTTCGCGATCGGTTGTTGCACCATGCAATCTATCGAAAACTCTATCCATTCTTCAACCGCATCTTCGTTGCGGATTCATATTCTTGTCGAATTGGCAAAGGGACGTATAAAGCACTCAACCGATTTCTGGAATTCGGGCGAAAAGTGAGCAGGAACAATACAAAAACCTGCTGGGTTTTGAAAGGCGATATCAGAAAATTCTTCGCGAATATTGATCACGAAGTTTTAATGACAATTTTGAAAAAATATATTTCTGACGAAGATATTATCTGGTTGTTGTACGAAATCATCGAAAGCTTTGTTCCGGGCTTGCCGCTCGGCAATTTAACCAGCCAATTATTTGTAAATATCCATATGAATGAATTTGATCAGTTTATAAAGCACAAACTCAATGCAAAACATTATATCCGCTATGCAGATGATTTTGTGATTTTTTCTGAAAATAAAACCTGGCTCGAGGTGTTAATTCCCCAAATTCGAGATTTTCTTTCAGACAAACTTTGCCTCGAGTTGCATCCTGACAAGTTGTTCATCAAAACACTTGCTTCCGGAGTTGATTTTCTCGGATGGGTGCATTTCCCGGGTCATCGGGTTTTGCGGACCACCACCAGAAGACGTATGATAAAACGTATGTCAGAAAAATCAAAGTCAGAAACCATTAATTCATATTTTGGCCTATTGCGGCACGGGAATACGTTTAAGATTAAAAAAAGAATTTTACCGTAACATGCCGGTTTTGCGTTCAGCGGGAATCATTCTTTTTAGAGAGACCCAAGGGGGCAGGCGATATTTAATTTTAAGGGCATCGCGCAAGGACAATCGTCCGGAATTTTGGGATATTCCAAAGGGAGAGCTGGATAAGGGCGAGTCGGGCATTGAAGGGGCTATGCGTGAAGTGAAAGAAGAAGCAGGTTTGGAAAATTTTTCATTGATTCCTGATTTTAAGCATACGGTGCAGTATTTTACACGCCGTGCCGGCAAATCCATCATGAAATTTGTCGCGGTTTTCCTCGCAGAGGCCCAGAATGACAAAGTCAAGCTATCTTGGGAGCATGATGCGTATGAATGGGTAACACTCGAAGAGGCGACAAAAAAATTGACAACTATGCGCGAGACTATAAAAAAAGCAGATGAATTTCTCCGAAAAAGTTCTTAAATAAGACTATTTTATTTTTTCTACAAGAGCGGAAAACGCTTTCGGATATTCTTGGGCCAATTGGGCGAGGATTTTCCTGTCCAATCCTATATTCGCTTTTTTGAGTTTGTCTATTAGAACGCTATAAGACATTCCTCGTTCGCGTGCCGCGGCGTTTATCTGGATCTGCCAAAGTTTCCGGAAATTTCTTTTCTTTTTTCTGCGATCTTGGAAAGAATGTTTAGCCGCGTGCAATAGCCGCTCGCGCGCCAAGCGCTCTTTTGATTTCGCCCCCCAGCGGAAGCCCTTCGCGCGTTTTAAAATTTTCCTTCTTTTCTTTAATGCAATTGTCGCTTTTTTGACCCTTGGCATAGTTTACTTAGTTGGGAAGATAATGATTAAGCTCGTTTTTGGGAATACGAAAATTAACGAGACCTTTTTGGCGGAGCTGTTTTGCTCTGCGCACTTTCGCGTTGAAATGGTTTTGCCCGGGAATCCGCGCAAGGACTTTCCCCGTGCGCGTGACCTTGAGGCGCTTTCGAAATGATTTGTTGGTTTTTGGCATTTTTTACTTTTTCTCTACAAGCACGTGTATGCCCCGAGGGCCTTGTTTAGGCCCATCGCTGATTTTATAGTCCCGGGGGATAAAATGCAGTATTCGCTCTATTCTCTCGTTTTTAAAGTTTTTGTCAAGATATTTGGCCCGTCCGCGAAGCACTAGGTCTATTTTCACTTTGTCTCCGGCATCCAGAAATTCACCTACTTTTTTTGCCTTCATCTCCAAATCATGTTCAGATGTATTAAGGCCTATCCGCACCTCTCTCACTTCCGAAGTACGAGCTTTCTTATTCGCCTCTCTGCGCTTTTTATCTTCCTGGTAAGACCATTTTCCATAATCCATTATTTTTACGACCGGCGGCTTTGCGGTTGGAGAAATTTCAATAACGTCGAGTCCATTTTCTTTGGCTATTTCAATTGCCTTCGCTATCTCAATGATGCCGTAGTTTGTTCCATCATCGCCAATTGCCCGCACGGGGGAGGCGGTGATTTGGTTATTTATTCTTGTGCGCTTTGTAGTCAGAGATTTAAATATAGCTTTTTTGGTTATTCTTGTGAAGGGTTGCCCTTTTTTTGAGTTATCCACTAATCTTAATTTCGCGCCGAGCATATAATGAAATTAAGTTTCCAAGGTTCAATTAATCTATGACAAAAAGCTGGCCAAAATTTATACTGGGCTGGGTTATTTCTTTCCTCATCCGGATGGTTCCTTTCCGCCCTCCGAATGTCGAGCCGATTTTAGGAATTCAGATGCCCTTCAGTAAAGCTTACGGATATACGCCAGCTTTTCTTTTTGCATTTTCAAATATAGTTTTATTTGATCTCTTGGTTAATAAATTTGGAGTGTGGACGCTGATTACATCTCTCGCTTACGGATTTTTAGGAATTTGGAGCAGTCGATATTTTAAAAACCGAGAAAGCTCGCAATTAAATTACCTTAAATTTTCCATAATGGCGACCTTGGCCTACGACGCCGTAACGGGGCTTTCCGTGGGGCCTCTTTTATTCGGGCAACCGTTTATGGCGGCCGTAATCGGGCAAATTCCCTTTACTTTACTTCATCTTTTGGGCAATTGCTCATTTGCTGTTTTGGCAAGCCCTCTTATTTACCGCTACGCTGTTTCTAATCGCCGCGTTGAGGGGGCGTATTTATTAAATCTAAAGCCACTGGCTAACTAATCCTTTATAATATGGAAACGATGGTTGAAAAAAAACCTAGGACACTATCTCATATTGAACTTTCTCAAATTAGAAAACGAGACGGATCTCTGGTCCCATTTGATTTAGCTCGAATAAAAAATAAGGTCCTGTTAGCATTTGAATCGACCAAAGAGGCTGGGGAGGAAGAAGCGAGGCTCGTGTCGTTTCGAGTGTATGACATGTTAAGGCAAATGAAATTGACCAACCCTCAATTTATTCCGTCGGTTGAACAAATTCAGGATTTGGTGGAAAAGGAACTCATCTTGGATAAATTTGCCGTCACGGCGAAATCTTACATCTTATACCGTGAAAAACATGCAGAGATGCGCAGAGAAGCCGGACCCGTGTCAGAACGCTTGCGGACTCTCGCCAAAGAAAGTAAAAAATATTTCAAAAATCCTCTTGCGGAATTCATATACTACCGTTCATATGCTCGCTGGGTAGAGAGTGAGGGCAGAAGAGAAACGTGGATAGAGACAGTAGATCGATATATGAGCTTTATGAAAGAAAAATTAGCTGACGCGTTGACGGAGACAGAGTATTCCGAGGTCCGCGAGGCCATTTTAAAGCACGAAGCCATGCCTTCTATGCGCCTTTTACAATTTGCAGGTCCTGCTGCGATGGCGACTAACGTTTGCGCGTATAATTGCTCGTTTATCGCCCCCCGATCGTTTCAGGACTTTGCCGAAATTATGTATATTTCTATGTGCGGAACTGGAGTTGGGTGGTCTGTTGAGAGCGAAAATATCCAGTCTTTACCGCAAGTCAAGCGACAGACTAGCAAAAAGGTCCCTACCTATGTCATTCCGGATAGCAAAGAGGGATGGGCGGACGCTTTTGCCTTTGGGCTCAAGACTTGGTTTGAAGGGGACGATGTGGATTTCGATTTCTCAAAGCTTCGCCCAGCTGGCGCGCGCCTCAAGACAATGGGCGGGAAAAGCTCTGGTCCGGAGCCTCTTAGAAACCTTCTGGAATTTACACGTGAGAGGATTTTAAATAGACAAGGAAGGCGACTTTCAAATATCGACGCTCACGATATCATCTGCAAAATTGGCGATTGCGTAGTATCCGGCGGAGTGAGGCGGAGCGCTATGATTTCTCTCTCTGATTTGGATGATGCGGAGATCCGCGATTCAAAGAAAGGGCAGTTTTATATGAACGACCCACAGCGCAGTTTGGCGAACAACTCCGCTGTATATTGGCAGAGGCCGACAACGAAAGAATTTCTGGACGAGTGGACAGCTTTGATTAAAAGCGGAAGCGGGGAGCGCGGAATTTTTAACCGCGGAGGGCTTGCAAAAACTCTGCCAGAGCGCAGGCTCGAACAATTCGGCGGTAATCATCCTTCTTGGGGGACGAATCCCTGCGGAGAGATAGTTTTGCAGTCGAAGCAATTTTGCAACCTGACGGAGATTGTAGCGAGGGAAGAAGATACGAAAGAGACTTTAATGAAAAAAGCAAAAATAGCGACTATCCTCGGCACATACCAATCCACACTGACTTATTTTCCATATCTTTCGAAGGAGTGGCAGGAAAATTGCGAAAAGGAGCGATTGCTTGGAGTTTCTATAACCGGACAGTGGGATTCCCCGGCCGTTCGCGATGAGGCTTTTTTGAGAAAGCTTAAAGAATATATTGTTAAAACCAATAAAGAATATGCTGCTAAATTTGGCGTCAATCAATCAACCTGCACGACATGCGTTAAGCCTTCGGGAACAGTCTCCCAGCTTGTGGATTGTTCTTCGGGAATGCACGCTAGGCATTCGCAATACTATATCAGGCGCGTGCGCATCTCAGTGACCGACTCCCTTTTCAAGATGCTAAAGGACCAAGGTGTCCCGTTTTATCCGGAAGTCGGTGAGACTATGGAGAGTGCGGCGACATTTGTCTTAGAATTCCCCGTTAAGGCGCCGGAAGGCAAAATTTTCCGCGACAATCTTACCGCGATGGATCAACTGAAGCATTGGAAGATGGTAAAAGAAGCCTATACCGAACATAATCCGTCAGTTACGGTTTCCGTTGGGGATGACGAATGGGTGGCTGTTGCGAATTGGCTTTATGAAAATTGGGATATCGTCGGCGGGCTTTCTTTTCTGCCCCGAGCCAATCACGTCTACCGCTTGGCGCCCTATGAAGCCATTAAAAAAGAAGAATATGATGAGCGCGCCAAGAAACTCGAACACATTGATTTTTCCAAAATCTACACATACGAAATCGAAGACGAGACGGAAGTTAAGCGCGAGCTCGCCTGCGTTGCCGGAGTTTGCGAAATAGAATTATAAATGTACTGGACTGGGAAAGGAGACGACGGTCGGACGAAATTATTTAACTCGCCCGCCGGTTGCCGCATTCCAAAAAGCTCGCGGATAGTCGAAGCGCTGGGCTCGCTCGACGAGGTAAATTCTTATTTGGGGCTAGCGAAAGCACTCTCGAGGGAACAGAAATTGGATTTAGAATCTTTCGTAAATTTCTTGCAGGAGCAGCTTTTTATATTGCAAGCCGAACTCGCTGGA
This sequence comes from Candidatus Giovannonibacteria bacterium RIFCSPLOWO2_12_FULL_43_11c, assembly GCA_001780775.1. Lineage (GTDB taxonomy): Bacteria > Patescibacteriota > Minisyncoccia > JACPKW01 > UBA11713 > 2-01-FULL-46-13. Next base: position 18,891 of record MFIO01000008.1, read on the forward strand.
GCCGAGAAGACTGTCTCCCGGGAATCGCTCGAGAAAATGGAATCCCAGCTCCACGTTTTTTCCGAAAAAATTCCCCCGATTAAATCTTTTTCCATCCCCGGCGGGACAGTTCTCTCCGCGCATTTTGACATCGCGCGGACGATGGCGAGGCGAGCAGAGAGGGAAGTAGTCGCGTTACGCGATGATAAAGAAAAAGCGCTTGGCGAGAAAAGCTACGCATTTTTGAATCGCCTATCTAGCGCGTGTTTCATTTTGGCGAGATATGTAAATTCGGTCCAAGGCGTCTCCGAAACCCCACCGAGTTATAACTAGGGAAAGTAGGATAGCTTGACAGGATAGCATAAAATATGCTATCTTTATAGCGAAATATAGAGTTTTTTGATATTGGCTTTCCTTCCCCGCCCAACGTCAAATTTTGGTGTATGGCGGGGAGGGAAGGCTACGATTAGTAGCAGGTGCCTATAGTTGAGAGGCGCTATCCGGTCCCTCTCAAAAAAATTGGAGAACTATGAAAATTCTCCGTGCTATAGGTTTTCTGCTTGCTATTCTTGGACTCAAATTCTTCTTGATGTGGACTGTGTTTCGCGCATTCGAGGGATCCTTGATCGCGCTCTTCACTACCTTCTCATCATTGATGAGTTCAGTCCAAACTACCCTCCCCGCGTCGTTTTAAACGATGCGGAACACAATGTGCCAGAGAGAATCTGACTTTAGTCAGACTCTCTCTGGCTTCCTCTAAGTTAATTACTTCGATATATCGTAGTAGTTGGTTTGGAGGAAGTAAAATTTTGTTCTTTGGAAAGGAGAATTATGAAGATAAATATAAACGGACTTTATCACGAGCAGATTGATGAGGACGGTCTTCAGGATCTGAAAGAGACTCTGCTGGAATATACTCTTCCGGTTCTGGAAATTACTTCACAAGAAAACGGAACTATTTCTGCGGAGGTGCCCGACGCCGTCGATATGAGAGAGATTACTGCTCCGCTGGCAACATTCGCAGAAGTTTTAGCTCGGCATTTCGCCAGAGATGTCTGGTTTGAACTCGAAGTTCCCAAGTGGGGCATTCGCTGCGATATCGCCGGCGCGGCTTAGCAAAAAATACAACACTTCAATCAAAAGAAAGGAGTTAAAAACAAAAAGTCTCGGTACAGAAATGTGGCCGAGTTCTTTTTATTTTCCTTCCGATTTCTAATTGTGGAGATGGCGGGAGTTGAACCCGCGTCGGGAAAGCTTTTGAGGGATGGTTGACAAGCTTAAGTGAAATCCTGAATTGACTCTCAGGAAAAAAGTTTTCTCGCTTATGACACCCGCGATTCTTTAGCGAGAATCAAGGACGGATGGCCTAGATCCGAAGATCCAAGCGTTGCCATTAAGCTACTGCCAAAGCAGGCTCTCTGGTTCCAAATAAGTTTGCACTTATTATTTCCCATGGGAGATATTTAGCTCCGCCATGGCGGAGCGCCTGAACATCATCTCAAAGTTCTTCCCCTCGAGGCCTATCATCCCCGTAGGTTGCGGCCGACTTCGCGTTCGATGTCACGTTTTTTTATTTTGTCGCGTTTTTCAAATTTTTTCTTTCCGCGGACAATCGCGATCTCGATCTTGATTCGGCCGCTTGAAGTATACACCTTTGTCGGGATGATTGTCAATCCGCGTTCTTCGGCGCGTCCAGTCAGATGCGCAATTTCTTTTTTATGGAGGAGAAGTTTTCGAGTTCGCTCGCGTTCGTAGCCCTCAGGAGTGTTATTGGGCTGATAGGGAGGAATATCCATACCTACGATAAATGCCTCGTCCCCGCGGATTAAAACGCGAGCCCCGGAAATATTTCCGTTTTTATTTTTGAGCGATTTTACCTCAAGCCCAAGCAACGATAAACCAGCCTCGTATGTCTCGAGTATTTCGTAGTTAAAATATACTTTTTTGTTTTCTATTAAAGCGGGCATAAATTCATAATAACATTCTTACTATGCTAAACTAAAAACATGCTTCGTGACGAATTGATAAAGGAAATTTCGAATGCCGTTGGCGAAGGTGTTGAAGTTAAACTTGTCGAGCCGGAAAGGGATGAGAACGGGGATTTTTCGACAAATGTTGCGTTTAAAGTCGGCAATGCAGAGGGCATGGCCGAGAAATTAAGGAAGAGCGAGTTAGTTAAAGAAGTAGTCGTAAAAAATAAATTTATAAATATTTTTCTGAAAGACGATATTTTAATTAAAGAGCTTGGTGAGAAATTAAAATTTGAGGAAAAAAATAAAAAAATAAACGTTGAGTTCGTTTCCGCAAATCCGACTGGACCGTTAACAATGGCCAACGGACGCGGGGGATTTTACGGCGATGCGCTATCGAATGTTTTAGAGAAAGTCGGATACGATGTAACGCGCGAATACTATATTAACGATGCGGGGAATCAAGTGCGTTTACTCGGTGAATCAATTGAAGCCGTAGAGGGAAAGCGCGAAGTAAAAAATAAATATTACAAAGGAGAGTATATAAAAGATTTTGTTGGAAAATCCGGAGAAGAAGCGGTTCAATTTCTTTTGGGGGAAATAAAGAAATCTCTCGAGAGAGCCAGCATAAATTTTGATGTTTGGTTTTCGGAGAGAGTGCTTCGTGAAAAAAAAGAGCCGGAGAAAGTTTTAAAATTTTTGGAAGGCAAAAATTTAGTTGAGAAAAAAGATGGGGCAGTATGGCTCGGGGGCGCAGTACTAGTAAAGTCCGACGGGGAATATACTTATTTTTTGGCGGATCTCGCTTATCACTGGAATAAGTTTATTGAGAGAAAATTTGATATCGCGATCGATATTTGGGGAGCGGATCATCATGGATATGTCGAGCGTATGAAGAAAGGGGCGGAGGCGTTGGGAATTGGTCCGAAAAGATTAAAAATAATCATAATGCAGTTAGTACGTTTAATCTCCGGAGGCAAAGAAGTCAAAATGTCCAAGCGCGCTGGCGAATTTGTCACGATGGATGAATTATTGGAACAGGTTGGCGTTGACGTGGCGCGGTGGTTTTTTCTCGAGCGTTCGCCCAATACCCATATGGATTTCGATTTAGATTTAGCCAGAGAGAAATCGGAGAAAAATCCGGTTTACTATGTCCAGTACGCGCATACAAGAATGTCTAGCATCTTGGCAAAGTCCGGGAAGCTCGGCTTCCACTTGGAAGCCGAGCTTCCAAGTGCGTTTCTACATCCGGCGGAACGTTCACTCGCGCTGAAGATTTTGAGATTCCCGGAATTGCTCGAAGATATTTCAAAAGATTATCAAGTTCACCGGCTAACAACTTATGCTTATGAACTCGCGCAAACTTTCTCCGCTTTTTACCGCGATGTTAAAGTTATCGGCTCGGAACGGGAAGCCGAGCTTTTGTATTTTGTATCAAAAACCAAAGAAACCCTAGGAGATGTCTTAAAAACTCTCGGCATCTCCCAACCGGAGAAGATGTAACTAGAGAATAATTTTTTCTGGCGCTATTTTGATATTCAAAAGATCCTTCGCAAACTTTGAAAATTTCTCGGGGTCGCCAGTGGTGATATAGCGCCTTAAGCCATTACTCCCAATGCGTTTTTTTATTTCAAGGTGGCGGGATAAATAATTTTCTAGCGACACGGGAATTACTGAAGGAGAATCAAATATTTGGGCATCGGGCATTTCGCTTTGAATTATATTCTTGATAAGCGGGTAATGCGTGCAACCGAGAATGATGTTTTTGATATTTTGTTTTTTAAACGGGTCGAGATATCTCCTTAAGGCTTCTTTCATAGCGCTATGATATATCATGCCAGCCTCAATTAATGGAACTAATTTCGGAGCGGCCACTTGAAAAATTTTGGACATCGGATGTCCATATTTTTTGAGTTCGCGAAGATAAGCTCCGGATTCAACCGTAGCTTGAGTTGCAAGAATGCCGATGGTTCCTTCAAGTGTCGCAACTTTTTTCGCAATAGGAATCAAAACCCCTAAGACTTTTTTATCGGGCAGAGCGTGCTGAATTTTTCGAAGCGCTTGCGAGGAGGCCGTGTTGCAGGCAAGAATTATTAACTCGCAGCCGTTTTTAAATAGCCAATCAACGGCTTGGCGCGTAAATTCGTAGATTTCTTGCGGCTCGCGCGATCCGTATGGGGTGCGGGCATTATCCCCGAAATATATAAAATCGTATTTCGGGAATTTTTCCGCGAGCGGCTTAAAAACCGTAAGCCCACCATATCCCGAATCAAAAACCCCGATCATGGCTTGATTATATCTCTATTTCGCATAATATATGATTATGGCCGATGAGAAAGGTCCAATGTATGAAAGCGTTTCTCCTCGATCCGAAGAGGAGATTCTTCGTTTTTGGAAAGAAAATAAAATATTTGAGAAGTCTTTAGAAAATCGCCAAAAGGCGAAAACTTTTGTCTTTTTTGAGGGGCCGCCTTACGCGAACGGCCTTCCCGGAATCCACCACGTAGAATCCAGATCGTTCAAAGACATCATTTTACGCTACAAAACCATGCGCGGATTTTTCGTGCCAAGGCGCGCCGGATGGGATACGCATGGACTTCCGACAGAAATGGCAGTTGAGAAAGCACTTGGGATAAAATCCAAAAAAGAAATTGAGGAAAAGATAGGCGTTGAAAAATTTGTCGAGGAGGCGAAGAAAAATGTTTTCACATTTATAGACGCTTGGGAGAAATTAACTGATCGCATGGCTTATTGGCTCGATTTGAAAAATGCCTATGTGACCATGACCAACGACTATATAGAATCTCTTTGGGCCGTCATCTCAAAAATTTCCGAGAAAAAATTGCTTTATGAAGATTATAAAGTTCTTCCGTGGTGCCCGCGCTGCGGAACATCGCTTTCTTCGCACGAGTTGGCGCAGGGGTACCAGAAAGTAAAAGAAAATTCGATTTATGTTAAGTTCCAACTTGAGGGCGATAAATCGCAAAATCAGCGGGTAAGTTTTTTAGTCTGGACGACAACCCCTTGGACGCTTCCGGGGAATGTCGCACTCGCTATCAATCCGAAAATTGATTACGTGACAGTAGAGCGCTCTGGGAACCCGGATGAGTGGCTGATTTTGGCAGAGGCACGTTTGGACGTGGTTGAAGGAGAGTATAAAATTATCAATCGCGAAAAAGGCGCGGCGCTTGTTGGGACGAAATATAAAGCTTTATATTCTAATTCTTCTGCAACGGAAAATAGTTATCGCGTTATCGCAGCCAGTTTTGTGGGAGCGGAGGACGGCTCGGGCATAGTTCATATAGCGCCTGCATTTGGGGGAGATGACTTGGCGGTTGGCAAAAAGGAAAAGTTGCCTACGCTCGTGACTGTATCAGAAGAGGGAAAAATGAAAACTCCTGGCGCAGTATGGGATGGAAAATTTATTAAAGATGCCGACTTGCTTATAATTGAAGATTTAAAAAAACGTTTGCTTTTATTCAAAATCGAGCCATATGAACACGATTATCCTTTTTGCTGGCGGTGCGGCACGGCTTTGATGTACTACGCGAAGACTTCATGGTTTTTCAAGACTACGGCCGTCCGCGACCATATGCTAAGAGAGAACGCCAAAATCGATTGGCACCCGGAATATTTGCGGGACGGCCGTTTCGGTAGTTGGCTCAAGGAAAATGTCGATTGGGGAATTTCTCGCGAGCGCTATTGGGGAACGCCGTTACCGGTATGGCGGTGCGATCAATGCGAGAAGATTAAGGTAGCAGGTTCGCTCAAAGAATTAGACAATCTCGATCTGCATCCAACTGAATTGATTGTGATGCGGCATGGCGAGGTTCCGCACAATATTAAGGACACTACCAATCCAGTTGATCCGGAAAAAGATGAAAAAGAGACTTTAACAGAGAAGGGCAAGGCAGATGTGAGAGAGGCTGCCAAAAAATTAAAGAAAGAAAAGATTAATTTGATTTTTTCTTCCCCTTCGCATCGAGCGAGGGAAACCGCAAGTATTATTGCCGAAGAGCTTGGCTTGCCGGAATCAGTAATCGCCGTCGTACCCGAACTTTATGATGTTCTTGTCGGCGGATTTGAAGGCGTTCCGATTAATGAATATGAAAAAGCTTTCTCGAGTTTTGAGGCGCATTTTACGGAAAAACCGAAAGGCGCTGAAAATTTTAGGGAGATTCGCTCAAGGATGATTAAAGCAGTGATCAAATTAAGGCGCAATTACGCAGGCAAAAAGATTTTGATAATAAGCCACGGGCATCCGACATGGATTTTGATGGCGGCGCTTGAAAGTTTTGACGAAAAAGATTATCTGAAGTCGCCGTATTTGAACCCTGGGGAGTTTAAAAAAATTAATTTGCACAACTGGCCGTATAATTCGGCGGGCGAACTTGATTTACATAAGCCATATATTGATGAAATAAAATTGAAATGTGAAAAATGTGCGGGCGAGATGGCGCGCGTGAAAGAGGTTATGGATGTCTGGTTTGACTCCGGCGCCATGCCGTTTGCGTCGCAGTGTTTTGGAAGTTCGACTTCCAAGGGGAAGTCGAACTTCCTCTATCCGGCCGAATATATTGCTGAAGCTATCGATCAGACCCGCGGGTGGTTTTATACGCTTCTCTCCGTATCGGCGCTATTGGGATTTGAGTCATCATACAAACGCGTTTTATCGCTTGGCTTGGTGCTTGATGGAAAAGGCGAGAAAATGTCGAAATCCAAAGGAAATGTCGTTGATCCGGAGACTCTTATGGAAAAATACGGAGCAGACGCGGTGCGCTGGTATTTCTATACTATCAATCAGCCTTGGGACGACAAGCTTTTTCGCGAGAAAGACATCCAAGATGCCCAGCGCCGCTTTCTTATGATTCTATGGAATTCGTATCTTTATTGGCGCACGTACAGGGAAGTTCGACTTCCTATTGGAAGTCGAACTTCTAAGCCGAAACTCGTAATCAATAAGTGGCTTTTGGCGAAGTGGAATAAAATTTTATCAGAAGTTTCTGAAAATCTTGAAAAATATGATATCGTCTCTGCGGCGAGAAAGTTGGAAAATTTTGTCGTTGAAGATTTATCGCACTGGTATATCAGGCGGATCCGCGAGCATATGAAGCATGAAAAATCTGACGCGGCAAAAGAATGTTCCGCCACGCTCGGCTTCGTTCTTTTAGAGCTATCAAAAACATTAGCACCTTTTACGCCATTTATCTCCGAAGGAATTTATCGCGGAATTAGCGGAGAGAAAGAAAGCGTTCATCTTGAGGATTTCCCCGCCTTCGCCAAGGCTTCGGCGAGCAAGCCTGAAAAGAAATTAATAGAAGAAATGGAGAAAACGCGCGAGATAGTTTCAAGAGGCCTTGAGGCGCGGCAAAAGGCAGGAATTAAAATTCGCCAACCTCTTTCAGAGTTGAAAATTAAAAATAAACTTGATAACGAATTACTAGAACTAATAAAAGGCGAGGTCAACGTTAAAAAAGTTTCGGTCGCGAAAGATTTGAAAGAGGAAGTCGAGCTTGATACGGAAATTACTAATGAGCTTCAAGAAGAGGGGCTAGTCCGCGAATTTATTCGGGCTGTGCAGGATTTCAGGAAGGAGTTGAAATTAACTCCGCAGGAGAAAGTGGAGTTGGCGGTCAAATCTTCGAAAGAGTTTGAAAAAATTCTAAAAGAGCATAAATCTTTAATAGAGAAAGAAATAAATATTTCCAATCTTTTTTTCGGAGATTTAGGCGATTCGCGCACAAAGGAAATCTTGATTGATAAAACTAAAGCCGAGATTGGAATCAATCATACTCACCATATGAAAATCGAAAATGAATAGCGAGACCAAAACTTGCCAAAACTGTCCCGTAAAATCACGAACGCAGGCGAGTAGATTTTACGCGGACCCCGTGATTCCGAACTTTGTGAGGAATTTTTCGGGGTTACCTTCGGTGATTAACGGGATAAACAAACAAAATGGAGACTAGGAAGTGTCAGAACTGTCATAACGATTTCACAATCGAACCGGAGGATTTTAAGTTTTATGAAAAAATATCTGTACCTCCGCCGACCTGGTGCCCGGAATGTCGGGCTATGCGCCGACTGCAATTTAGAAACTTAAGGCAACCTTATAAGCGCGTATGCGCCGCGACAGGGAAGGATATTTTTACTCTCATGCCTCCCGAAGCGCCGATGCCGGTGTATAGTGGTGACTACTGGAGAAGTGATGCATGGGATCCGCTCGCATATGGCAGAGATTATGATTTCACACAGCCATTTTTCGAGCAGATAAAAGATTTATTTAACGCTGTTCCATGGGCTCCCATGTGGGATTTTGAAAAAACAAATAGTGATTATAGTATTTCTGCCTGGGTGAAGAATTGTTATATGTGTTTTGATACCGGTTTTGTAGAAGATAGTGCCTATGCGGTTGCCCTACACCACAGCAAGCAATGTATCGATGTAATCAACTGCGAAAATTGCGAGCTCTGCTACTACTGTATAAATACAAACAAATCCTATAAAACATTTTTCTCAAGGAACTGCACTTCTTGTATCGAGGTATGGTTTAGTCAGGATTGCATCGGGTGCACAAGTTGTTTTGGGTGCACGGGATTGAGAAATAAATCGTACTATATTTTCAACAAACCATATACAAAAGAGGAATATAAAAAGAAGTTAGAAGAGATGAAACTCGATTCATTCTCTGGAATAGAAAAAGCTTTCGGGGTTGTAATGTCTGAATGGAAGAAATATCCCGTAAAGTATCAGCATAGCGTTCAAGCAAACGGGTGTACGGGTGATTACATTTATAATTCTGCAAAAATTCGCAATAGTTTTTTTGTGGGTAATTCCGAAAATTGTGCATACTCGCAAAGTATTATCTACGGACCGATAAAAGATTGCATTGATATTTCTTCCACTGGCTTGAATGCGGAACTTGATTACGAAATAGGTTGTTCTGGGGATGCGCTATACAGAACTTCATTTGCTTCTGAATGCGGCGTATTAACCGATTGCCAGTATGTTTTCAATTGTAAGCAAGACAGTAACCTATTTGGGTGTGTTGGCGTTCGGAACAAAAGTTATTGCGTCCTAAACAAGCAATACACGAAAGATGAATATGAAAATCTTGTATCGCGAATCCGGAAACATATGGATGAGATGCCTTATATTGATAAAAAAGGAAGGAAATATAAATATGGGGAATTTTTTCCGCCCGATGTGAGTCCTTTTGGGTATAATGACACGCAGGCGCAGGAATATTTTCCGTTAACTAAAGAAGGGGCAGAGAGCTTTGGATATAGTTGGCGCGTGCCAGACAAGCGCAATTATTCTATCACGAAGAGTTCCAAAGATATGCCGGATGCCATTTCTGATACTGACGACTCAATACTAAACGAGGTTATCCAATGCATGCATGATGAGAAAGATAGCCACTCGGTATTGTGCGGATATAATTGTGCTACCGCATTCCTGATTACTCCGCAGGAACTAAAATTTTATCGCCAGCTGAATTTGCCGCTCCCAAGATTATGTTTTAATTGTAGACATTGGAAGCGTGTTGCCTGGAGAAATTTACTAAAGTTATATAAGAGACAATGCATGTGCCTTTCGACAGGCTCAAGGCAAGCGACTTATCAAAATACTGCTACTCATGAGCATGGAGAAAATCCCTGCCCTAACGAATTTGAGACTACCTATGTGCCTGATCGCCCGGAAATAGTTTATTGCGAAGCTTGTTACAATAAAGAAGTCGCATGAGTAACGGACTATATCAAACCGAGGGGATAATTTTAAACTCGCAGGACCAAGGCGAGGCGGATAAAGTTTTGACTATATATACCAAAGAATTCGGGATGATGAGATTATTTGCGCGAGGGACGAGAAGGGCATCGTCCAAGCTGAACAAGTTTTTAAACCTTTTTACTTACGGAAAATTCGGTTTTGTTTCCGGGAAAGATTCGTGGCACCTGATAGACGCCGAAGATTTAGGGCATTTTGATAAAATTTTTGAACCGGAATTCGGCAGAGTATCCAATTTTATCAAGAGATTCTCCCCGGGCGAGGGCAAGGAACCAAAGCTCTGGGAAGCGTTTCAGGATTTTACCAGATCCGGAGACGAACTTTTATTTTATGCAAAAGCCCTCGCTGTCTTGGGATATTTGGATGAAAAAGAGATCCTAGATATTTCTCGTGAAAATTTATCGCAATTTATTTACGGCGCTATCGCGCGAAGCCAGCTATAGATGCTAAAATTAATGTATTGTGTCAGAGCATTTAGAAGAACTTAAAAAACGCCTTTATAAGTCAGGAGAGTCTTTTGACGCCAGATTGCGCCGTCCGGAATTGACCCCACAGCCTCAAAAGTCTCCTTCGGTTTGGCAGGAAGAAAATAGGCCAATTTTAATGGAGCCAAGGCGGAGCGGAAAAATATGGTGGATTTTAGGAGCGGTTTTTTTTATAGCCGCAATAGGGGCGGGCACTTATTATTATTTAAGCTACAATTCAATATCTAACAAAAGAATAGACATCAGTATTTCCGGTCCGGATGGAGCTATCGGCGGGGAGCGGGTTACTTGGGAAGTAGCCATAACTAACAATAATAATAAAGCACTCTCGGGCGTAGCACTAGTTTTTGAATACCCCGCAGGTTCGAGAGTTTTAGACGAAGGGGTTAAAGGACTAAGAGCTAGGAAAATTTTGGAAAATATCGGGGCAGGGCAAACGGTGCGCCTTTCTTTTAGCGCCTTTGCCTACGGTTTCGAAAATGAAACCAAAGATGTCCGTGCGACGCTCGAATATACTCCGTTCGGATCAAGCGCTGCTTTTTCAAAAGAAGAGCTTGGGAAAATAACAATAACGCGCTCGCCGGTCGGAGTTTCCTTCGAGCTTCCACGTGAAATTCGCGCCGGACAGGAAATAGAAATCAAAGTTAATTATGTATCCAATTCATCAAGCGTTCTAGAAAATCTCATTTTAGAGCTCGCAATTCCTTCGGGATTTGTTTTCAAGAGCGCGGATCCCAAGCCGGATACAGGCGGAAAGACATGGTTCTTATCGCCGCTAAACCCTAGCGAGAAAAGAATAATAACGGTCAGGGGAATTTTGAGCGGAGGCGAGCTCGAGGAGAAAAGTTTTAAGGCTTCAGTGGGAATTAAGGATTCTTCCAACGGATTTAATATTTACGGTCAGGGGGTTGCTACCATCGAGCTAAAAAGACCATTTTTGGAAGTTGACGCGAAAATAAACGGGCAAGATACTTATTCCGCGCGCCCCGGAGAGTCGGTTTACGTCGAGCTTATGTATAAAAATAATTTGACTGTTCCAGTGGAGAACGCTATCATTGAAGGCGTTTTGTCCGGGAGGATATATGATGAAAGCAAAACCAAAGTTCGCTTTGGAACTTATAGGTCAATCGATAAGAGAATAATATGGAATTCGTCCTTGAATAATTCTCTTGGCAGGATTGATCCTGGGGAGTCCGGGACTGTGAGTTTCGAGCTGAACATCTTGGAAAAAATTCCCGTAAAGACAACCACGGACAAAGACTTCAATATATCAATGCATTTTGAAATCAGGCCGGGAGAAAAACCCCCTGGATATGAAGGAGCCGATTTAAAAGGGGAAGATAGTTTTGACATGAAATTGATTTCGCGCCTTCAACTTGTTCGAAGGGGATTTTATTACTCGAAAACTATGCCAAATACCGGCCCGATTCCTGCTAAGGTCGGACGAGAGACGACATTTACCGTAATACTTTCTCTGACAAATTCGACGAGCGATCTTGACGGCGTAAAAGTTCGCGCGTTCCTCCCGCCATACATGGGTTGGAAAAATAAAATTATCTCGGCCGAGCCTGTTACCTATGATCCTAATACGGGCGAGATAATATGGGATGTCGGAGATATGAAGGCCGGAATCGGTTATACCTCTCCCGCGAAAGAAATAACTTTCCAAATCGGGCTTATTCCGTCCGCGAACCAAGCCGGGCAGACTCCGGAACTCGTAGCCAATATTACGGCCGAGGGGCATGATAAATTTACTGATTCAAATCTTCAGGTTTCCGTTCCATCGCTCACACTGAAACTCGAATCCGACCCGAAGATTGATTTGAGGCAAACTACGGTGATAAAGTGAAGAACATGCCCGATTTAGATAAAATTGTCTCGCTTGCCAAAAGGCGCGGTTTTATTTTTCCAAGTTTTGAAATTTATGGCGGTTCGGCAGGCTTTTTTGATTATGGACCACATGGTCTTACGCTCAAAAACAATGTCAAACAAATATGGTGGAAACAATTTGTATCAGGGCGTGAGGATGTGTATGGAATTGATTCGGTAATAGTGACAAAAAAGGAAGTTTTTGAAGCAAGCGGCCATGCTCGCGGTTTTGCAGATATGTTGACGGAGTGCGAGAAATGCCAGCGCCGGTTTCGAGTTGATCACCTTGCGGATACGAAGAAATGTCCAGAGTGTGGAGGGAAGCTAGGCGAAGCGCGTCAATTCTACATGATGCTAGAAACTCATATTGGAGCTGCTGAAGATGAAGCATCGCTTGCATATCTTCGTCCGGAAACGGCGCAAGGGATTTTTACAAATTTCAAGAACATTGTTGATTCATTTCATCCGAGCCTTCCCTTTGGGATCGCACAGATAGGCAAAGCTTTTCGCAATGAAATAGCACCACGAGATTTTCTCTTCCGTCTTCGCGAGATTGAGCAGATGGAGGTTGAATACTTCATAAAGCCTGGCGATTGGAAAGAATCATTTGAGATGTGGCGAAAAGAAATGCAAAAGTTCATTGCTAGTCTCGGCATTGATACAAATAAAATTTTCGAACTTGAAATTGAGGAGGCAGATCGCGCGCACTATTCCAAACGCACAATTGATTTTGAATTTGATTTTCCGTTTGGTAAAAAAGAATTATATGGGCTCGCGTATAGGACAGATTATGATCTTTCCGCGCACGAAAAGGCATCGGGAGCGGATCTGCGCTATACCGATCCGGAATCCGGCGATAAATTCATTCCACATGTGATTGAACCTTCTTTAGGTATTGATAGAACTATCCTCGCTATACTTTGTTCGGCTTATGTGGAAGATGAATTAGGCAAGGAGAAACGAGTTTTCCTAAAATTAAAACCTCAAATAGCACCCGTTAAAGTTGCCGTGTTCCCGCTCGTTTCAAACAAAGAAAATATAGTTTCAAAGGCCCGCGAGCTTTATAAAAATCTTAAAGAAAAAATTTCTGGAGTTGCCTGGGACGACAACGGTAATATCGGCAAGCGCTATCGCAGGCAAGACGAAATTGGAACCCCATGGTGCGTTACGATTGACTATCAAACACTCGAAGATAAAACTGTCACGGTGCGCGATAGAGACACTGGGGAGCAGATCAGGAAAAAAGAAAAAGAACTCGAGAAATATTTTTCTGACAAACTTTCATGAGAGAAAAACTTAATGTAACTTTCCGCGCCTTGCGGTCGCGCAATTTTAGACTGTTTTTGTTTGGGCAGGGGATTTCAAACATGGGGACATGGATGCAGAGGGTGGCTTTGAGCTGGCTTGTCTACGAGCTTACAAGCTCGGCACTTCTATTAGGTTTAGTAAATTTCGCGAGTTACATACCATTACTTATTATATCTCCCATCGCCGGAGTATGGATTGATCGGTATCCCAAAATAAAAATCGTCATCGCGACGCAAATTTTATCTATGATTCAGGCGTTCATACTTGCTTTTTTAGTGCTTTCCGGAAAAATCGAGATTTGGCACGTCATAGTTTTGAGTTTGTTTTTGGGCGTGATAAACGCCTTTGATGTCCCCGGAAGGCAATCGTCGTATATAAATTTGATAGATAACAAAGAAGATTTACCGAACGCAATCGCGCTTAATTCCGTCGCCTTTCATCTCTCGCGCTTCATAGGCCCGTCTATCGCTGGGATAATAATCGCGGCTTTTAGCGAAGGCATCAGCTTTTTAGTAAACGGCTTTAGTTATATCCCTGTTATAATTTCTCTTTTCATGATCCGCGTCGATGAAGAGCCTAAGAAGGGCGAAGAAAAGCATGCGTCGGAGGAGTTGAAAGACGGATTTAGATATATTTCCGCTAGGCCCGGTTTAAAAAATATATTATTACTGGTTGGAGCTATAAGTCTTTTCGGGTGGTCTTACACTATTTTATTCCCGATTTTCGCGAAAGATATATTAGGTGGAGACGCGCTTACCTTCGGTTTTCTTAATTCCGCGGCGGCGATAGGCGCTATCGTCGGAGCCTTTTATGCGGCGTCCCGGAAGGATCTTTTTGGATTGGAGCGGAGGGCGGTTTTTTTCGCTTCTATATTCGGCGTTGCTCTTGTCTTGTTTTCTTTTTCAAAGATGATTTGGTTTTCCATATTTTTTGTAGCACTCTCCGGTCTTGGGGCCATGCTTCATAATACCTCTGCGAATTCTTATGTTCAGAGCGTTGTCTCCGGAGAAAGGCGTGGAAGAGTCATGAGTTTCTACGCCTTGGCGCACCAAGGATTGATCCCGATAGGCAGTTTATTGCTCGGTTGGGCGGCGTCGTCTTATGGGGCTCCCGCCGCGATGATAGCCGCTGGCATATTCTGCATCTTATCCGTCTTGCTTCTAGGCCCGAGAATAGTTGCGTCATATTCGAAGTGAAGCTTTACATCTCAAAGGCTTCTTGATATCTTAAACTCGAAGTTAGGATTAAAAATCTGAAGGAGGAAGAATTATGAATACATTCTGGAAGGATGCTTTTGCCATAACGGCGGGAGCTTTTTTTGGAGCCATACTGGCTCATGCAATGGGTCATTTCTGGGCGGGAGGTTTGCTCTTTGGCGGAGCCATTGGATACTTCGCGCGGCTTATAACGGAACCGTTGCGCATTCTCGAAGCTCTCAGGCAGGCTTATCAGGATGTGTATCACTGGCGACCCAAGAAAGAATGGAAGACGTGTTTTCGCGAAGGATCGCTCTATGGCATCGGCGCTGGCGGAGTATTAGGTATGTTTGGGTTTGGCCCATTTTCCTTATACAGGGGTTATGAGCAAGGCGCTTCATTGGAACAGCTTATCTATTCCTATTATTTTACAGTGGCTGTTTCAGAAATATTGGCGCCAATCTTCGGTGCAATCTTTGCATATCAAGAGTATTTATACCTAGATGAAGATGCTTCAAAGATGGCAAAACATTTCAATGCCGTATCGCTACATTACTACGTCCTCAAGGGCGCCGGTTACTCCATCTTCTATTTAGTCGCTGCCATCTGCAAAATTCCTCGTTTCCTTCGGCTCTTTGCCATCTTCGTGCATTCAGAGAATTTTACAGCTTGTGCTGTGTATGCGCTGATGGCGGGTTCGATTGTTTTCCTCCTCGTTCCGTACAATCCACCATTGATGCTTGCCGTATCAAGTCTGGCAGGCCTCTTCGGCGCTTGGGTTCGACCGAAAGCGCTTGCGATGTTGGAGCCGGCTCTTTCTTCGCCGTAATGGCGATTTACTTGGGGCTCGAAGACAAAGTCTCCGAGCCCCACTTCAATTTTATGAGATTTACTGTTACAATTTTCAAATGAATCCCGTTAGAAGCCGCGGTCGCTAGATATATCAACATGAATAAAAATTATTATTTATATAGTTCCATTTATAGGCATAACGAATGTATGGTTAAGACCGCGGCCTGCTTCTAACGGGATGAAATTCGAGAAGAAAACTTTTAAGAACGGGCTTCGGGCGATAGTTGCGCCGATGAAGGATACGCAGGCGATGACTCTGCTTGTGCTTTTTGGAACCGGTTCGAAATATGAAATAAAGAAATTGAACGGCGTTTCTCATTTTTTGGAGCATCTATTTTTTAAAGGAACGAAACACCGCCCCAAGGCTGGGCAGATTAATCTGGAGCTGGATCGGCTAGGAGCCGAATCAAACGCGTTTACCTCCAAAGAATACACAGGATACTACGTGAAAGCTGCGGCGAAACATTTCGATGTTGCTCTTGATATCGTTTCCGATATATTGCTCGAACCGCTTTTTAAAGCGGATGAAATTGAAAAGGAGAGAGGAGTGATTCTGCAGGAACTTTCGATGTATGAGGATAATCCCCAAAGACAAGCTTACGAAATTTTTGAGGATTTGCTCTATGGGGACCAGCCCGCAGGGTGGATGACTGGAGGATACCCCGATACCGTGAAAAACATAACTCGCGGCGACATAGTTCATTACAAAGCGGGTCACTATCTTTCTTCCAACGCCGTAGTTGCCGTGACCGGGAATATTGATCAGGCTCGCGTATTCAAAAAAATCGAAAAAGTTTTTTCAAAGATGCCACAAGGAGAAAAATTAGAAAAACTTAAAGTGGTGGAATCGCAAGCTAGGCCGCAAGTTAAATTAAAAAAGAAAGATGTTGATCAAACCCATATACGCCTCGGGGTTCGCTCCTATAATATGTATGACGAGAGAAGATATCCGTTGACGGTTTTAAACACAATAATCGGAGGGAATTGGTCGTCGCGCCTCTTTACGGAGTTGCGCGAGAAACTTGGCCTTGCTTATTATGTCCGATCAGCGGTCGAGCAATATACGGATACAGGATATTTGATCGCTTCTGCCGGGATTCCTCATGGGACTTTGCCGAAAGTTTCCGAAAAGATCGTCCAGATTTTATCGAGCACCAGAAAAAAAGGAGTATCTGCTGAAGAAATTAAATTCGCCAAAGAGTATATCCGCGGTTCCATGGACCTTGCTTTCGAGTCGTCCGATGAAGTCGCGATGTATTTGGCCTCGCAGGAAATTTTTTATAAAAAAATCCTTACTCCCGAAGAAGTCTTGGTCAAGATTGAGAAGGTCCGAAGAAGTGATATCATGGGTATAGCTAGGGATATTTTCTCTCCCGCGAAGATTAATCTCGCGGCCATAACTCCGGACGATAATTCTAAACCATTTGAAAAAATATTGGCAAAAATATAAATGAACGGCGAAAAATTAACAATAGATATCTCAACTCTCTCTCTAATAAAAGTTTCACTTTTTGTCGTTTTGGCTTGGCTTGTTTTCGAACTTCGTGGAGTTATAGGGGTTCTCTTAGCCTCTGTAGTAATTGCGTCTTCGGTGGAACCAGCAACGCGCTGGCTTTCCGCCTACAAAATTCCAAGAGTTATCGCTGTTATTTTTGTATATTTGGCTGCATTTACGATTCTTGGACTGATTTTTTATCTTATTTTGCCCCCGCTAGTTTCTGAGTTAGGCGGGTTTTTGACGGATCTCCCGGACAATATACAGACGTTTGAGCCGACCAATATCTTTTCTTTTCTCCCGGAGTTGCCCAAGAGCCTCAATAATATATTAAGGGATGCCATCTTGAATTTCCGATACTATTCTTTTGAAGGCACATCAGGGCTTTTGGCTACAATCGCGAAAGTATTCGGAGGAGCCGTTTCATTTATTATGATAATAGTCATTTCTTTTTATTTGTCGGTTGAGGAGCGTGGTATCGAGAATTTTCTGAAAATAGTTACACCAAAAGAGTATGAAGGGTACGCACTTGATCTGTGGAACCGTTCAAGGCGGAAAATCGGACTTTGGTTCCAGGGCCAGCTACTTCTCGGCGTATTGGTAGGCGTCCTCGCTTTTTTGGGCCTTACCATACTTGGCGTCAAATATGCTCTCTTGCTCGCGATCCTTTCGGGAATTTTGGAAATAATTCCTGTGTTCGGGCCAATAATATCCGCAGTGCCGGCTATCGGAGTTGCCTTCACGCAAAAACCTATCCTGGGCCTCGCGGTTCTAATTCTATATGTTATCATCCAGCAATTTGAAAATCATCTTATCTACCCGTTGGTTGTGCGCAAGACCATAGGCATACCCCCGCTATTAGTCATTTTATCGATTTTTATTGGCGGAGTGCTTGCTGGGTTTTTCGGAATTATGCTTGCAGTCCCTGTTGCGACAGTGCTCGTGGAATTTATCAACGATTTTGCCAGGCGAAAACAGATTGAGTTTTAAATGGCTAAATTTTATATTACAACCGCAATCGATTATATAAACGGACCTCCGCATATTGGACACGCTATTCAGAAGGTTTGGGCTGATGTAATCGCGCGCTTTAGAAGAATATCTGGAGATGACGTTTTTTTTATGACAGGAACGGACGAACACGGTATCAATATAATGAAAAAAGCCGAGGAGCTTGGAAAAAGCCCAGAGAATTTAGCGGACGAAAATTCGGAAAAATTCAGGGCGATGAAAAAAACTTTGAATCTTTCGTGGGACGATTTCATCAGAACTACGGACAAAAAAAGGCATTGGCCAGGAGCCATCATGATTTGGAATAAGCTTCGCGAAGCAGGCGATATTTACAAATCACAATATGAAGGTCTTTACTGTAACGGACACGAGGCGTTTATAACAGATAAAGACATGGAGGACGGGAAATGCGCTCTTCACGGCAAAGCGCCAGAGAAAATAAATGAAGAAAATTATTTTTTCAGGCTTTCTAAATATGCCTCTAAGATCAAAGAGGCTATCGAGTCCGGAGAATTTAAGATTTTACCCGAGTCAAGGAAAAATGAGATATTATCGCTTATTGGCGATGGGCTCGAAGACGTGAGTTTTTCGAGGTCCGAGAAAGATCTTCCGTGGGGTATTCCGGTTCCCGGGGACGAGAGCCAGGTGATGTATGTTTGGTGCGATGCGTTGGCTAATTATTTGTCCGCGATTGGTTATGGGAGAAACGACGATTGGAAAAAGTGGTGGCCTGCGGATTTGCATGTTTTAGGGAAAGACAACTTACGCTTTCATGCCGCGATTTGGCCGGGAATGCTTCTTGCCGCTGGCCTCGATCTTCCCAAATCTCTTTTAGTACACGGCTTTATCCAGGCCGGAGGAAGAAAAATGTCAAAAACTTTGGGAAATATTGTGGATCCATTCGATTTGGTTGAACACTTTGGAACCGATGCTGTGCGTTATTATTTTTCGCGCGAAGTTCCGATTTTTGATGACGGAGATTTTACTGAAGAGAAATTCGAACGTGCTTATGAAGGCAATTTGGTAAACGGACTCGGGAATTATATTCAGCGCGTCTCAACTATGGCTAGGAATTATTTTCCGGAAGGGATCGTGCGGCCGAGTCACGAAGATTTATTAAAAGTTGCGTTAAAGAGGGGAAATTCTGAATATGTAACGCTTGAATATTTTGTGAAAGAAATAATCACCAAAGAATATCGAGAGGCCATGGAAAAATTTGAACTCACGAAAGCAATAGATAAAATTTTTGAACTTTTGAAAGAGCTTGATGTATATGTTCAAGTAAATGAGCCATTTAAGCTCATAAAGACCGATAAGGAAAAAACTCGAGTGATTTTGTGGAATTTATGTTATGGCGCCGTTGGGCTGGCTTGGCTTCTTTCCCCGTTTTTACCAGAAACTTCGGACAAGATATTTGATATTTTCGGAATTTCAGAGAAATTAAAACAGGAATGGAGTGATTTCAAGGCAAAAGAGCATAAAGCGTTGTTTCCGCGCATTGAGAAATGAAATTATTTGATGTCCATACGCATGTCCAGTTCGCGGCTTTCCGCGATGATGCCAAAACGGTTATTTTGCGCGCTCTTGAGGCTGGAGTCTGGATGATTAACGTAGGCACTCAAAAAGATACTTCCGAAGCCGCGATAAAAATAGCGCATGAATACAAGGAAGGGATATATGCGACTGTCGGTTTGCACCCCATTCATACTTCAAGGTCTTATCACGATGAACAAGAAATTGGTGCCGCTTCCGAAGGGAGCGAGCCTCGCCTCGACGGTTTCTGGTCGAGGCGGGAAGAATTTGATTACAATGAATATAAAAAACTCGCGCTAGATGAGAAAGTTATCGCGATTGGGGAGTGCGGATTGGATTATTACAGGCTCGAAGAGGATACGAAAAAAAAACAGGAAAGAATTTTTATAAAACAAATTGAGCTTTCGCGCGACACAAAAAAACCCCTCATGATACATTGCCGCGAAGCCTTCGGCGACCTGATTAATATTCTGAATTCTTATCATTCCTCATTGATCCCGAGGCCTGGAGTGGTTCATTTTTTTTCCGGAGATAAAGAGGAAGCAAAGAAACTCATGGATTTCGGCTTTTTATTTTCCTTCGGCGGCGTTCTCACGTTTACGCGCGACTACGAAGACGTCGTAAAATATATTCCGCTCGAGCAAATTTTACTCGAAACCGACGCGCCGTATGTCGCTCCCGTGCCGTATCGCGGAAAACGCAACGAACCGAGTTATGTAATTGAAGTCGCAAAGAAAATTGCAGAAATAAAAAGCTTGAGCTTGGAACAGGCTGCCGAAATTACTTTCCAAAATGCACAGAAGATTTTCCAACTTGGTAGCTTAGCTACCAAGTTGCTAGAATAGAAGTATGAGAGGGATAAAATTTTCAAACGAAGAATTTTATCATATTTATAACCGCGGAGTTGATAAGCGGGAGATTTTTCTTGAGGGATATGATTTGAATAGGTTTTTTCAAAGCATGGATGAATTTAACACTCTCGAACCCATCGGAAGTATTTATGAAAAATCTTTTCTTAATTTATCGCAATTTAAAGATTCTGATGAGAAATTGGTAAGATTTATCTGTTATTGCCTAAATCCAAACCACTATCATTTTATACTTCAGCAAGTTTCAGACCGAGGAATTGAAAAATTTATGCATCGTCTATCTGGAGGATACACAAGATATTTTAATGAAAAGTATAGGCGCACGGGATCTTTGTTTCAGGGCGCTTATAAGGCGATCCATATAGATTCAAACGAATATCTTCTGCATCTGAGCGCCTACGTGAATTTAAATAACCATGCTCACCAACTTGGTAGCTCGGCTACCAAGTCAAGTTGGGCAGAATATATCGGGACGGACAACGCGCATACATTTTGTAGCAAGAAAATTATTTTAGATCAATTCCAAAATCCCAGAGAATACGAAGAATTTGCCAAGGAATCCTTGAAGAATATCTTAGAGAAAAAGAGAATGGCAACTGAACTCGAGAGATATATTTTGGAGGCGGATAGATTTTGAGCTATAAACTTGGTAGCTTAGCTACCAAATAAGAACTCTTTTCCAAAATCCCTGATTAACTCTCTTTTCGAATCTTCATAAATCTCTTTAAGTCTGCCGTTGAGGTAAAGATTTCTCTGATAATCAGAAAATTTATTCCATGCAGATTCTATATTTGATGCTTCTTTCTCATATTTTTGGAGGATGGGAATACCGCCCATCGTAGACCATGACGGTAAACCATACTCCGCATATCTTTTATTTCCTTGAAGCCAACCAAACTCTGTTTTAGCGATATCGAATCGCGCCATTATTTTCGGGCGAATCTCGATATCTGAACCACTACCTTTGCGCATTACTCTATCGCCTACTTTGGTTGTTGTGCCATCTTTCAAAAACTTTCTAGTTTTTTCTTCTATCGTTTTTGCAATCTGTTCCATATTATCGTGACTTCCAATATAAATAGTCGCGCCAGATTCATTTAATCCATTGAAATAGGTTCCTGAACCAGCTTCAGTTTTAAAGTAAAGCCCATTTTCATAAAGCAATCCCGAAACTTCTTTTTCTTTGCCTTTCTCGAAAGCAATATGAATTTTCCACCCCTTAGATGAATACGCTGAGAAAGGACTTTCATCTTCTTTAGTTTGAAAATATCCGTCTTTTACTCCTCTCGGCTTCCATCGCTCCTGCCAAAATCCTTCAAATTCTTTTCTCCGCTGTTCCTTAGCAGCTTCGTTGTAAATGGTTCCCCAAAGTAAAGGATCCACATTCTTTTGTGCAGGTGTTACTTCGTGGCTAGATTGTAATCGATTCTCAAACCCCATGGCCTAATAGAAACGTAAATCGCATTTATTTGACTCAATTATAGCTCATTTTACTAAGAATGGCTGAACGGAGAAGCCAGATCCCTCACGCGAAATCGTTTTCTTGAAAAAAATCCCGAAAAATAATAGAATTCTGGGATATGTCGGCATATTCCAAGATAGAGAACAAGTGGCGAAAGCTGTGGCTTAAGGCGAGGGTTTATGAACCGGATTTAAGGAAAGCCAAAAAACCTTTCTATAATTTGATGATGTTTCCGTATCCTTCCGCGGAAGGGTTGCATATTGGGAGTGTACGGACTTTTACTGGAATTGATATTTATGGAAGGTTTAAAAGGATGCAGGGAAACAATGTTTTTGAACCCATCGGGCTCGATGGGTTTGGAATAAATTCGGAGAACTACGCGCTTAAGATCGGCGCCCATCCAGTAAAGCAGGCAAAAATCTCGGAGAAAAATTTTTATCGCCAGCTTGAGATGATCGGAAACGGATTTGCGTGGCGCGAGCGCCTCGAGACCTATGACACGGATTATTATAAGTGGACGCAGTGGATTTTTGTGCAAATGTTTAAAGATGGCCTCGCTTATCGCAAGCAATCGCCCGTGAATTGGTGCCCGTCTTGCAAAACGGTTTTGGCTGACGAACAAGTCCTGCCTGCCGGCAAACAGGAATTTGCCGGGGAATGCGAAAGGTGCGGATCGAAAATAGAGAAAAAGGATTTAGAGCAATGGTTTTTCAAAATAACCGATTATGCTGAGAGGCTCTTGTCTGGCCTGGATAAAATAGATTGGCCAGAAAGCGTTAAGGTAGCACAGAGAAATTGGATAGGCCGCTCCGAAGGATATTCGCTGAAGTTTCCATTGGTCGGCATCCCGGAGCAGGAGGATAGGAAGCATTCAATAGATATTTTTACCACGCGCCCTGACACTCTTTTCGGGGCGACTTTCGTTGCAATTTCTCCGGAACTCGCGAAAAGATGGATTAACGCGGGATGGCAAGCCTCCGATGAAATAAAAAAGTATATTTCAAGCGCGCTCGCTCGACGCGAAGGCAGGGAAATATCTGGAGAGGCGGAGAAAACAGGAGTTTTTTTCGGAATACATGCGATTAACCCCGCCAATCAAGAAAAAATCCCGGTCTGGATTTCCGATTATGTTTTGGACACATATGGTACGGGGGCGATTATGGCCGTGCCAGCGCACGACAGCCGAGATTTTGAATTCGCAAAGAAATTTAATCTTGTTATTCGTGAAGTGATTTCTCCAAACGGAAGAGACCATGATTTGAGGTCGGCATATATGGATCCAGGAGTCATGATAAATTCCGCGAAGTTTAATGGAATTAACTCCGAAGCGGCAAAAATTGAAATAACAAAATTTGCCGGTGGTGACAGAAAAATTAACTATCGCCTGCGAGATTGGCTTATCTCACGTCAACGCTATTGGGGGCCTCCTATCCCAATGATTTTTTGTAGCGCCTGCGGAAAATTGGGGAAAGGAGAAAGAAAGGATATGCCGGGGTGGTATTCTGTTCTGGAAAAAGATCTCCCTGTTCGTTTACCGTTTATTAAGGACTATAGGCCGCAGGGGACGGGTGAGTCTCCGCTCGCGAAAGATAAAAAATTTTCCAAGGTAAAGTGCCCCAAATGCAAAAACTGGGCGTGCCGTGAGACGGACGTGTCTGACACCTTTCTGGATTCTACTTGGTACTTTTTCCGCTATTTGGACGCAAAAAATAAACGCAAGCTCTTTGACTGGCTCAGGGTAAAAAGATGGCTGCCAGTGAACATGTATATTGGCGGGTCGGAGCATTCCGTTTTGCATCTGCTTTATTCCCGTTTTATTACCAAAGCTTTTTTTGATTGGAAGATAATTAATTTCGATGAACCGTTTCCCAAATTTAGGGCGCACGGTTTGATAATCAAAGGTGGCGCCAAAATGTCCAAATCCAAAGGAAATATTGTAAACCCCGACGGTTATTTTAAAGATTTTGGCGCGGATGTCATGAGGCTCTACCTGGCGTTCATGGCCCCGCTCGATAGCGGGGGAAATTTTCGCGATGAGGGTATCTCCGGTGTTGATCGTTTCTTAGTGCGCGTAAAAAAGCTTGGTGCCAAATTGGCGAAAACCTCAAAAGATGGGCTTAGTAAAAATTCGGAAAAACTGCTTCATAAATCGATTAAAAAAGTCGGGGAAGATATAGAAAATCTCCATTACAATACGGCAATTTCTCAGATGATGATTCTTTTAAATGAGTTTGAGAAACTGCCGTCTTTACCATGGCACCCTTATGGTATATTTTTGAAACTACTTGCTCCCTTCGCGCCGTATTTAACCGAGGAACTTTGGCAGAATTTCTCCTTTAAAGGTAGCGTAGCCTCTGGCTGGAAAAAACAAAATTCTATCCACCTTGAATCTTGGCCTAAATTTGATCCCAAAAAAATAAAGGACGAGAATTTTAAATTGATTATTCAAATAAATGGAAGGGTGCGGGCGGTTTTAGATGCTACAACCGGAATTTCGGAAAAAGAAGCTCTCGAAATGGCCACGAATGATGAAAATGTCAAAAAATATCTTTCTTCGCTAGCCGGCTCTCCAAAGAAAACTATTTTCGTCCCAGACAAGTTATTAAATCTTGTAATATAACATGAAAGCAATTATCCCTTCGGCGGGCGAAGGAATCCGCTTGCGTCCTCTAACTCTCAATACTCCAAAACAGCTTTTGGAGCTTTATGGAAAGCCGATTTTGGAGCATATTTTTGATTCTCTTCCGGACGAAATTGATGAGATAGTTCTTGTTGTCGGATATCTTGGGGACAAGATAATTAAGCATTTCGGCAATAATTTTAAAGGAAAAAAAATTAATTACGTTTGGCAGAAGCAAAAACGTGGCACTTGGGATGCCCTATTAGCAGCTCGTAAACATATCGGCAAAGGAAAATTCTTGATGCTCTACGGCGATGACATTATAGATAAAAAAAGCATTAAAAAACTTTTGAAACATGAGTTAGCAGTCCTGGCCAAGGAAGTTCCAGATCCGCGCAGATTCGGGGTGGTTGTTAAGGATAAAAATGGAAGACTCTTGGAATTAGTCGAGAAACCGGAAAATCCGAAATCAAAGTTTGCGTTGACCGGCGTGAAAATTTTGGACGAAAGAATTTTCCTTTATCCGGCCGAAAAGCATAAAAACGGAGAATTTTATGTAACGGATTCGGTTTCAAAACTTGCCAAGGAACACACGGTGATCGTGGAAGAGGCGGATACCTGGCTCTCAATCGCGACTCCCGAAGATTTAGCACGGCTCAATGAAGACTATAAAGCTCACAAAAGAAAATCTTAAAAAAGCGATTAGGGAGACGGTTTTGGCGCTCAAGGCCGGAGAAGTCCTAGAGGTTCCAACGGACACTGTTAGCGGTCTTATTTGCGATTACTATAATAAGAGCGCGGAGAAAGAAATATTTAGATTAAAAAAGCGGCCGGAGGAAAAAATACTTCCGATTTTTATTTCATCTATTTCAGAAGTGAAAAAACTTGTTCCAGTTAATCGGCGCCAAGAAAAATTTATGGAGAAAGTATGGCCAGGAAAAGTAACCTGCGTATTAAAAAAGGATGTCGGTGGGTTCAGAATCCCCGGCGATAAATTTATTCTAAAGCTTCTTCAAAAATTTGGAGGCCCACTTTTGCAGACCTCGGCAAATATTTCGGGCGAGCTGCCAGCCGGGGGGGCACCTTCAACGGTAGTCGATATAACCGGGGAAGATTTAAAGATCCTCCGCGAAGGCGCCGTTTCGGGAGAAGAATTACAAAGAATTTGGGACTTGATTTAAACATTTATGTAGATTAAGGTAAGGGTATGACAGGGCAAGTTTTAATTAGAAAATTGAATAAAGAAGTACTGATCTTAAAAGAAGAGATGAGGGGAATAAAAAAAATCCTTTTTGCTCCGATTAAAGATCCAGAAGGGGAATACAGAAAGGATTTTGTAAAGAAAATACTGACACGCGCCAAAGAAAATCCTAAATATCGTTTCACTACCAAGGAAGAATTTATGGCGCAGGTATATGAACGGAAAGAATGAAGTAGAGTATGGGGATGGATTTCTTAAAGATCTTAAACGCCTCCCAAAAGAAGCAGTTAAGAAGTTAGGTATTCTAATTGAATATTTACGAGACGATGCTTTTGACCCGCGCTTACACACCAAGCCTTTAGGGCCGCCGCTTGCGGATAAATACTCTTTTCGAATCACGCGCGATTGGCGCGTGGGCTTTATGTTCACAGGACAGTCGCGCATTAAACTTCTTATTGCTGACCACCGCAGTAAATTTTATGAGAGAATAAAAAGATTGTAATGAATCCCGAAACCAAAATCTGCCAAAATTGTTATCAAAACTTCACGATCGAACCGGAGGATTTTAAGTTTTATGAGAAAATTTCAGTCCCCCCGCCGACCTGGTGCCCGGAGTGCAGGATGATACGTAGGTTTACCTTTCGAAACGAGCATACACTTTTTCGTAGAAAGTGTGATTTATGCGGGAAGGATATAGTTGCAAATTTTTCAGCAAATGGGAAATCCAGAGTTTATTGCCCTGAATGTTGGTGGTCAGATAAATGGGATCCACTATCTTATGGAAAAGAATATGATTTTTCTAAATCATTTTTTGAACAATTTAGGTCTATAGCTAAAATAACTCCGCATTTAAATCTATGGGCCTTCAACATGGTAAATAGTGATTACGCAAATTATTGCGGCTACGGAAAAAATATTTATTTATCAGTTTCTGTCGTGGGGGGAGAAGATATTTACTATTCTTCTTACCTCGATAAAAGCTTTAATATTTTTGATTCCGATAAAGTTAAGGATTCAGAGCTGTGTTATGAGAATATAAATGGCGCCAATAACAGCAGATCCCATTTCCTTGTCGATTCGCGAGATTGTATCGATTCTTTATTTTTGTATAACTGCGTCAACTGTCAGAATTGCTTTATGAGTTCTAATTTGCGAAATAAGAAATTTCATATCAGGAATGAGCCATATTCTAAAGAAGAATATTTTAAAAAACTTGAAGATAATAACTTGGGCTCAAATAAATCAATCACTGAGCTAAAAGTGGATTTTTCAGAATTACACAAAAACGCCCTTCATAAATTTGCGGCTGTCATTAAATCAGTTGGCGTAACTGGCGATAATATTACCGCCTCTAAAAATTCACACAACGTATATAATGCTGAAGAAGTTGAAAATGTTAATTTTTCTTGGCGTGTTCACCATCTAAAAGATTCTTATGATGTTGCTGGCGTAATATTTTCTGAACTATGTTACGAAGTCAGTACTGGTGGTGACTACAATTATCTTGGTAAATTTTATACGCATAGCAAATCAGTAAATAATTTTGAGTATTCTCATTTTTCTCCAGATTCTTCAAATCTTTTCGGCTGTTACGGCCTCCGCTCGAAATCCTACTGCATCCTAAACAAGCAATACACCAAGGAAGAATATGAAACACTAGTGCCTCGTATCATCAAACACATGAACGATATGCCCTATATAGACAAGAAGGGCAGAGTATACAAATATGGCGAATTCTTCCCTCCAGAGCTATCCCCCTTCTCATATAACGAAACCATAGCTCAAGAGTACTTCCCATTAACCAAGGAAGAAGCTTTAAACCAAGGCTATTCATGGAAAGACACTGAACCTAGAAACTATCAAATAACACTAAAGACAGAGGACATCCCAGATCACATCAAAGATGTGCCCGATTCCATCCTCAACGACATAATCCAATGCGCTCACAATATTGGGACATCCGATGATGTCCAGAATTGTAACGAACAATGCACTGAAGCATATCGCATCATCCCTCAAGAACTAGACTTCCTACGTAAACAAAACCTTCCTATACCCAGACTCTGTCCTAACTGCAGACACTACTCTAGAATCAAACAAAGGAACCCACTTAAGCTATGGCATAGGAAATGCCAATGTGCTGGATCTAAATCAGAGAATCAAGTCTATGCTAATACTATCGCTCATGAACACGGCGAGAATCATTGCGAAAATAACTTTGAGACTACATATGCTCCAGAGAGACAGGAGATTGTTTATTGTGAGAGTTGTTATTTGAAAGAAGTTGTATGAAGGACAAAGAAATCGAAAAATTAATTAAAGCCGAAGAGAAGCGCCAAAAAAGCGTCATTAATTTGATACCATCCGAGAATTATGTTTCGGATGATGTTTTGAGAGCTCTGGGCTCGGTGCTCAATAACAAATATTCCGAGGGGTATCCGGGAGCAAGGTATTACGGTGGGAACGTCATTATTGATAGAGTAGAGGAACTTTGCCAGAAGCGCGCGCTCAAACTTTTTAAATTAAATCCGAGCCAATGGCATACCAATGTCCAGCCGCATTCAGGATCTCCTGCGAATCTCGCGGTATATTCGGCGTTAGTCCCGATCGGGGGAAAAATTATGGGGCTTTTATTATCTTCCGGGGGACACTTAACCCACGGGCAGAAAATGTCTATGACGGGGAAAATCTGGAAGCAAGTTCCGTATGAAGTTGATCCAAAGACAGAGACTCTAGATTATGAAGCGCTTAAAAAACTCGCGATTGGGGAGAAGCCGAATATAATAGTCGCGGGCTACACCGCCTACCCGAGATTTGTCGATTGGAAAAAATTCAGGGAGATTGCAGACGCATCAGGAGCGATTTTGATGGTAGATATGTCACATATGGCGGGACTCGTCGCGGGGAGAGTTTATCCGAGTCCGTTTGCGTATGCGGATATTGTAACCACGACGACGCATAAGACTCTGCGCGGGCCGAGGGCGGCCATAATCTTCGCGAAGAAAGGCGAACGAGGTTTTGAGAAAAAAATTGATAAAGCAATAATCCCCGGGCTTCAAGGAGGTCCGCACGAAAATGCCATAGCGGCGGTTGCTGTGTGTCTCAAAGAAGCGATGAGCCCGAATTTTAAAAAATATGCGAAGCAGATTGTTAAAAACGCGAAAGTGCTCGCGGACGAACTTAAAAAAAGAGGGTGGCGAATAATTTCTGGCGGGACCGATTCCCATTTGCTTCTAGTTGATACATGGATGGGAGGAAAGGGAATTTCCGGGAAAGACGCTGAGAGGGCTTTGGAGAAAGGCGGCATAATTGTAAATAAAAACACAATCCCGGGCGACCCGAGGGGACCCCTCGACCCATCCGGCATCCGCCTCGGCACCCCAGCGGTTACCACGCAGGGGATGAAAGAGCGCGACATGGTGAAAATAGCTGAGAGAATAGATAGGATTTTGAAGTTGAAAACTTAGTTTTTATGTTATACTCTTTATAAAAAGGAGGTGTTCTTATGATCTCGATAGAGATTTCTGCACGGATGCTTCGCGCTGTGGTCGGCTCCTCATTTATTTTAGCAGGGATCATTCTTGCCGTATTGGCTCTTTGGCTGAAACCAAAACTCTGCGATCGCTGGTTCAGAGGTTTTGCTTTACTTGGGTATCTGTGGTTTATAATGAAATCTGCGCTCAAGGAGGAAATTTTAGATTTGCTTTTTATAGATAAAGTTTTTATAATGGAATCATGCCTACAATTTCTATTCCAAAAAGGCTTGCCAAAGAAGATTTAATAGTAATCCCAAAAAGAGAGTACGAAGAGTTTTCACAATGGAGGAAAAACATTAGAATTCGATTGGATGATAGCTGGTTTTGGACGAAGGAATGGCAGAAAAAAGAAGCGGAAGCTGATAAAGCGATACGAAACGGTAAAATCGAAGGGCCATTTAGTGACTCCAGCGATCTTCTCGTGGCATTAAAATCAACGCGAAAGAAAAAATAAGACGGTGCGGATTTTATTTTCGGAGCCATTCAAAAAGAATTACAAAGCTTTGCATGCAGGGATAAAAAAAGCGCTGGATAAAGCACTTACGTTTTTATCGCAAAATCCTCGCCACCACTCGCTACGCTTCAAAAAACTTCACGGCACAGATATTTGGTACGGCAGAATTACTAGAGAATATCGTTTCACGGCGAATTATCAAGGAGATATAATTATTCTTCGCCGCGCTGGCACACATAAGATTTTGAATAAGGAAAGGAAATAATATGATTGTTAACGGAAAGGCCATCGCCCAGAAAATTAAATCCTCGCTCAAAGAGGAAATTTCGAAGTCAGGCAAGAAAATACGGCTGGCGGTTTTGAAAGTTGGGAAAGATCCGGTGACGGCGAAATATCTCGAAGTTAAGAAAAAATTCGCGGAGGCAATTGGGGTAGACGTGCGGATTTACGAAGTAAGCGTGGATATTTCAAATAATAAATTGCGCGAGAAACTTTCAGAAATAGTTCATATCGAGGAAAATACGGGAGTAATAGTCCAGCTCCCTTTGCCAGAGAAAATAAATATGCAGTATATTTTGGACGCGATAATTCCGGAAAAAGATCCGGATATGCTTTCTTCGCGCGCATTGGGGAAGTTTTCGACCGGCAAATCACGGATATTGCCACCGGTCGTCGGCGCTATCAAAGCCATTTTTGACGAAAATAAAATAGAATTGAAAGGGAAAAACGCGGTCGTCGTCGGCGCAGGGAAGCTTGTCGGCAAACCAGTGGCATCTTGGCTTATTGGAGAAGGGGCAACGGTATCGGTGATTGACGAGAATACCAAAAATCCCGAAGATTACACAAAAAAAGCTGATATAATAATTTCCGGAGTAGGGAAGCCAAAAATAATAAAAGGAGATATGGTTCAGGATGGAGTTATTGCTATTGATTGCGGGACATCAGAGTCGTCGGGGCAGGTGGTTGGCGATATTGATCCCGATATTTCCAAAAAAGCTTCGATATTCGCGCCGGTTCCAGGCGGTGTCGGGCCAATTACAATTGCTATGCTTTTTAAAAATCTAATTGAACTCGCAAAATGATTTATAATAATCTTGTCGTATTTCTCGGTAATTATCTTGCATGGATTTTGGGCGCGGTTCTGATTTTTTTTGCACTTTATCAAAACAGAAAAAATTTCCGCGTGGCAGTAGAGGCGCTTTTTGCAGGAATCATTTCGAGATTTATATTTACGGAGATAATAAGATATTTTCATGATAAGCCTAGGCCGTTTGAAATCGATGGGTCAATTCCTCTCATTTTGCACGAAGTCGGGAAATCATTTCCGTCCGGGCACGCGGCGTTTTTTTTCGCAATTGCCGCGACACTATTTATCTATAATCGTAGATGGGGAATTGTATTTTTTATTGCGGCGATCGCGATGGGTGCCGGGCGCGTCTTGGCTCATATCCATTGGCCTATCGATATTTTAGGCGGAGCCGTTATAGGAATTGTGTCCGCCGCAATTGTATGGAAAGTTATGCACAAATTTAATTTGACGCATCAAAGGGAATCAGCTTAATCTAATAAAGTTCCTCTAAAAATTAATGCAGTTTCTTGATTACGGTCGTAGGTTGGGGAAGTAGGTGCGAATCCTACACAGTGCCGCTACGGTAATCCGCCCATGAGGTGGAAAGTCCGATGGCCAACCCTGCATGAATAGAATTTTTTCCTCGAGCAAGGTCTATTTTATTAGATTTAATTTAATTACATCCGCCTCGGGGCGGTTTTTTGTTTTATGTTCAATAGAAAAATAAAAAATTATATAGTCACAGTCTTACTTTTATCAGCTTTCGTTTTATTGCCGTTATTTCCCGTTCGTGGGAATGTCGATCAATCTATCGCATATTTAAAAACTAAAACTCCGAACCCATGGATAACCATGGCGCTTTCTGCGGTGGGCGAAAATCCGGACGTTGATTATTTAAAATCATTCGTCGGCGCTTCCGCTTCCGATTACGAAGCCGCTATTTTGGCTTTGACGGCGGCAGGCAAAGATCCCAGGTCTTTTCCGAACGAGAATTTTGTGCAAAAACTTAAAAGTTTTTATTCAAACGGGCAGATCGGCGACCCGTCTTTGTTGAACGACGATATTTTCGGCCTCTTGGCTTTATTGGCCGCGGGCGAGCCAATCGGCGACGAAGTAGCAAGCGGCGCGAAAAATTTCATTGTTCAAAATCAAAAAGAGGACGGCGGCTGGGCCTTCGCGCTGTCTACGGGGAGCGATACCAATATGACCTCCATGACCTTGATGGCTCTTCTGGAAGCTGGCGCTTCCAAGACGGATGCGAATATTTCCAAGGCGGTCGGTTATCTTAAAGACGCCCAGAATTCCGACGGAGGATTTCCCTATGATCCGAAAAGTTCATTTGGAACCTCATCCGACGCTTCGTCGGACGCGTGGGCGTTGTCGGCTTTGAACAAATTGGGCGAAGATTTGAACGGATGGAAAAAAGACGGTCAAGGTCCATCCGAACATTTATCAGGCCTCGAGGCCCCATCTGGATATTTTGAATTCCAAAAGGGGAGCGGGGAAGATGCCTTTAGTCTCGTAACCACTTCTTACGCGGTAATCGCGCTTAGCGGCAAATATTATCCGGTTTCAAAAATCGCGCTCCAGGAAAACCCCTCAGTCAGTTTTAAAATAGAAGGGAAAACCAAAACATATTGCAAGGGCGAGGCACAGGCTCCCGATGCTTTGGAGCTGGTAAAAATAGCGGCCTCTAATTGCAATTTCACTTATAACATCAAAGATACTTCTTACGGACCGTATTTGGAACAGATCGGAGATGACAAGGCTTCAGGAACCGACGGCTGGCTCTACGCTGTAAATTTTATACTGCCTAATATCGGCGCGGCGGATTACAAACTTAAGATCGGTGATTATGTTTTATGGCATTTCGGCGAATTTGATTGGCAGCCGCAAAGTTCCAGTGTAACGCTAAGCGCTAAAGTTGGAGGTTCGGCGGGAAATCCAGGCGGCGATAATCAAAATCCGGGCGAGGGCGAAATTTCTTTGAGCGTATCTATACCGGGAGCCGGAGGAAGTTTGGATTTCGGCGACATCTTGCCCGGGGAAAGTCGGACTAAAACCGTTAAAGTTACGAATTCCGGCAATGTTGCGCTTACGATTGAGAGCATCGTTACTGGGGATGATGTATTCAGAAATTATCTTAAAGTAAATAACCTTTCATGGCGGGATTTCGGGACAAATCTTGCGCCGGGCGTAAGCGAGGCCGAGAAAGTCGGCGTTCAAATCCCGTCTTCTTACGCAAGCCCCGGAACAAAAAACGGCCTTCTTATTTTTTGGGGAACACCTGGGCAATGATTAAATTCGCCGCGGTTATTTTTGTCTCGCTATTTGTAATCACGGCAAACGCAGAGGCCGTCGGCTTGTCGGTCTCGCCCTCGGAATTGAGGGCATCCGGAACTTTCTATAAACCCGCATCCGCAAAATTCACGGTTAAAAATTCTTCGGATGGCGTCGCGCTTTTTGAAGTCTATCCGGACGATTTCGGGGATGCCATAAAAATTTCTCCGGAAAGTTTCATTTTGGAGGCCGGAGAAAAGAGGGAAATCGAGGCCTCGGCGAATTTTAAAAAATTAGGCAAATATTGGACCGATATTTCCATCGTGGCGAAACCAGTGGCAAATTCGGCTTTCAAGACCGCCGGGGGGCTGAAGATTCCTTTTTATATTGATGTAAAAGAGGAAAAATCTTCGCAGCTGGGGCTCCTTATATCTTCCGTAAGCAAAGAGACTTTGATAGTTCTATCCATAATTTTTGCGTTTGCAATTTTGATTTTCTGTTTGAAATATGGTTTTCGAAAATTCAAGAAAGCTAAAAGTTAGTTTAGGAATTGCGGCCGTAGTTTCGCTCCTATCTCTGGGCGCGTATTTATATTTCCACGTCGATTCGCCTACGGGAAATTTTGATTCTGCGGCGGTAACTTTAATTTTTGATTACGGGGATAGCCGCCGCGAGGTTTTTGCCAATGAGGAGTTTAAACAAGGCGAAAATTTATTCAATTTCACTAAAAACGAGCTCGCGGCAAAAAACATAATTTTTGAATTTCAGAAGTACCCGTCTTTGGGGAAGATGGTGACCAAAATCGGGGACAAAAAAAATAGCGCGGAAGGGGGATATTGGCAATATTGGATAAACGGCAATTACGCTTCTGTTGGCGCCTCTGAATATTTGCTCAAACCCGGAGACAAAATCGAGTGGAAATTTTCCAAATCGAGTTTTTGAGCAACCATCTCTAAATTGACAAAGAATTTCACCGCAAACATATTTGTGATATCCTAGAATAAATGTTTTTAAGGAGGGCGTATGAGGCAAATGTACGAGATTGCTCACGATTTAACATCAAATTTTCCGTCCGGCGTCTCGAATCAATTAAAAGCTTGCGGCATTGCCGGGATTTATCTGGAGGATTTAAGAGAATCTTTGCGCGGCATATTAAAACATAGGTGGGGTCCGCTAAACAGTAATGGGAAACATATGTATATAATTTCCCTCAATATGAATGATACTATCTCGGATTGGGCGCATACTGTCGGGCATGAACTATGTCATACTTTTCAAGAGGATTATGCATTCAGCGATGAATTGCTATCAAGCTTTTGTCATAAGTATGGGATAGTAGTTGAAACGCGAGCGCGATTGCGAGACTATATTAATGGGGACGGGGGCTGCACAAAAGAATCCTTCCATTTTTATTTCGACACGCGAATTAAAGCCGACGAAGTTTTCTGTGAAATTTTTTCTTCGATCTGGCTTGCTAGGCCCGGCGTTAGATCGGAACTGGAAGAAATCCTCCACGCTCTTTCGGGAGAAAATAGTATAATCGCTTTGTGATTTAGTTCTTCGGTAACGAGAAAACCCGAGTCTTTATGACCCGGGTTTTTGACTTAATAATAATTGACAGGACAATCATTGAAAGCTAAAGTGTGAAAATATTGCCGCGGTGGCGGAATCGGCAGACGCACAGGACTCAAAATCCTGCGGGCGCAAGCTCATGAGGGTTCGACCCCCTCCCGCGGCACACTGCCTCTCGACTTTTGAATTGATATTATATATCCTTTTATTATGACCGATTTTCCAGAACCAAAAAGAAGCTCAAGCATCTTCTTTTTAGAGATAGATAAAGTCCTGCCTAATCCGCTCCAGCCGCGAAAAGAATTCGATGAAAATCGCCTTTCTGAATTGGCGGAATCAATTAGGCAATATGGCATTCTGCAACCCCTCGTTGTCGCAAGGAAAGAAATTAAGACTGCTTCTGGCGGCGTTACCACCGAATATGAGCTTATCGCCGGAGAGAGGCGTCTTCGCGCTTCGCGTCTTGCCGGATTGCGCGAGGTCCCCGCGCTGATTAGAGAAGAGCCTACAGAGAAAATCAAACTGGAGATTGCTTTGGTTGAAAATGTCCAGAGAGAAGATTTGAATTCAGTTGACCGCGCCATGGCATTTGACCGCTTAAATCGGGAATTCAATCTTTCTCACCGCGATATAGGCGCCAGGATCGGCAAATCAAGGGAGTACGTTGCAAATTCCATACGGCTTTTGGGCCTGCCGGATGAAATCCAGTCTGTGCTTCGCGAAGGTAAAATTACGGAAAGCCACGCGCGCTATCTTTTAATGATTCAGGATAAACCGGCAGAACAAAAAGCCCTTTTGGACGATATAGTTTTTCGGGGCCTTAACGTCAGAGAGACGGATCGCATTTTGAAAGAAATAATTTCCCGAGACAAAAAAAATATCAGTTCTCCCGATCCAGTGACAAAAAATATGGAAGAGAAGCTTGCGCAAACATTCGGGGCAAGAGTTTATATTTCAAAAAGTTCAAATGGAGGCAGAATTTCTCTGGAGTTTTTTTCTCCCGAGGAGCTCAATTCTTTCTTGGGGCGCTTTGTCGAGCCCGAGAGGCAAGGCGGTCAAGACAGCCAAGATAGCTTTGAAACAGCAAACGATGGAATAACGGTCCCAACGCTGGTTTCAGCGCCGAGCCCGGACGAATTGGAAGAATTCACTATTTGACTAGATGCGTAATTTTTCTTACTCCGGCGACATCCCGGAGCTTTTTTATTATCTTTTCCAACTCCTCCTTGTTTTTTGGAACAAAAGTTATTTTTATCGGAGCTTCCTCATTTCCCGATCTAGCTGAAATCAAATTTTGGATATTGATCTTGCTTTTTGCGAAGACCGAAGTTATATCTTTAATAAAGCCAACTCTATTTTTCCCGTAGATTCTCACTTCAATTAAGTTTGTTTGCAGCATCAAAAAAGATTTTTTTAGGGATAGCCGCAGAGATCTCCTGATCCGATTTTTAGCTAAAGCTGTTTTTACCAGGCCAAGCCATTCCGGACTAGGCTTTTTATTTTTTTGCGTGATTATTTCAACTACGTCCCCGGATTTAAGCTCCCATGTAAAGGAAACCATCCTGCCATTTACCCGTGATCCGGATGCGCGATTTCCTATTTCAGAATGTATATGATAGGCGAAATCGAGGGGTGTGGATCCTCTAGGCAAGTCTATAACATCCCCTTTGGGAGTAAGTGTGAAAATCCTATCTTTAAAAAAGTCAATTTTGAGCGCCTCAAGAAGTTCCTCGGAGGTTGGCTGTTCTTTTTGAAATTCCTTATGCCAATTTTGGAGCTGCGAAATCCAATTAAATTTTTTTCCGAAAGCCTTGAACCCTTTTTTGGGCTTGCCCGCTTCCGCATAAGCCCAATGCGCGGCGATTCCACTCTCTGCTTCAAGATGCATTTCCGGCGTTCTGATCTGGAATTCGACGATTACCCTCGGCTCGATAAAAACGCTGGTGTGGAGCGACTGATAACCGTTTGGTTTAGGAAGCGCAATGTAATCCCTGAATTTTCCAGGAACCGGGCGCCAGAGTTTATGTATGATTCCGAGCGCGCTATAACAGCTTTTTACGTCCGGAACAATCAAGCGAAGCGCAATCAGATCCGAAAACCTGGACCAATCGCCTTCGTAGCGTTTCAGCTTCTGCCAAATGGAGTAAATATGCTTAGCTCGGTAATTTATTTGAAAATTTTTAATGCCTTCTTTTCTTAATTCAGCTTCGATTATTGAAAATATCTTTTTTAAGTATTTTTCGCGCTCCGGAGCTCTTTTCTTTATCTCAGTGGTGATTGTGGCATAATCTTTCGGGTACAGACACTGCATCGAGAGATCCTCAAGCTCGGCTTTGATGTTACACATGCCCAATCG